>DLQI01000013.1 GCA_002478745.1 Rhodobacteraceae bacterium UBA7436
TCGGGCACAAGGGCCAAGATTTGCGGTCACACCACAGAACATAGGACCTGTGCACTGAAATATACCCTCGCTCAGCTGTTCTACACTTGCGCGTACTGCGATTGCGGGGCCACCAATCTCAGGAAACATGCCGCCGATTTGTACGTCAATCATCGCACCAATGCCAGCCGCATGGGCCTGGGAAGCAGTCTTTTCATCCCAAATCATACCGATCACGCCACGGGCATTACCATCAAGCATTGCTGCCAGCAATCCAGTTGCGTCACCTGGAGCTCCTGCGCCGGGGTTATCTTGTGGATCAGCGATAATAACGGGCTTGGCGCCACTGGCGCCCATAGCGCGTCGCACGGCAGCATCCGCCGGAATCAGCTCAGAATTGAAATGGTCTTCAGCGTCTTTCAGCGCGGATAAAAGAGTATCAGCGGCAGCGTCAACTGCATCCTGATCCGTGCCACAGGCATAAATTGACGTACCGCAATTGTAAATATCTGCCGGTGGGAATCCAAAGGCAAAATCAATGGACGACACGCCCGGACCTGTTAGGTCATCTAGCATGCCATAAAGTCGACGACCGGGTTCGCGTCGGGTTGATTGCGACGTGATAGGAATGATGTAATCTAATTGTCGAAATGCGCTTGCGAAAGGCGTAGCTAAATTCAGTAGCTCTCCAAGCAGACGTGCAGCACGAGCGCCCGTCGCGCCCATGTCAATGTGTGGATAGGTGCGATAAATCGCTATGCAAGATGCGAGTTTGATAAATTCTGGTGATAAATTTCCGTGCAAATCAAGACTAACTGCAATTGGCAAATCTGGTCCAACCACGTTGCGCACTCGGCGAAGAATTTCCGCTTCACCATCCTCAAAATCTTTTGTAACCATCGCACCATGAAGGTCTAAATATACACCATCTATGTCGGTTGCGTTGGCAAGTCTTTGACACAACTGGTTTGTAATTCGGTCAAACGCGGCAGATGCAACCAACCCACCGGGCTCAGCAGCAGCGTAAAGTAGCGGTACTAATTCGAAACCTGTTGCTGCATCTGTGAACCCACCCAGCGGAACGTTCAATCCGCGAACTTGCGCGATACATTCTGGGCCTTCGCAGTAAGGTGGCCATGATCCAGGTTTTAAAAAATGCGAAAATTCTGTGGGAAAAGGGGCATAAGTATTTGTTTCATGCTGAAACCCTGCTACAGCAATTCGTGGAAGTTTTATTAGATGGTTTGATCCCATTTCGTGCCCATATTGTGTGCGAAAAATTGTGATCAGAACTTTTCGNNNNAATATTCTTGTTGACAAAAGTAGCGCCATTTTTGTTAGATTTAGGTTCGAACTGAACCTGGAAAAAGCATGAATTTGCACATAAATTAGGGAGTTTCAATATGTTAAAATGGTTTAAACTTCGCACTCTGTCAGCGATCGCGTTTGCGTTGTCTGTTGGTCTTGGAGGTATGGCCTCTACTGACGCAAGAGCGGAAAGCGTTCTAAAGGTTATCCCCCATGCGGATTTGAAGAACCTTGATCCAATTTGGACGACTGCTTACATCACGCGAAATCATGGGTATATGATCTATGATACCTTGTTCGCGATGGATGAGAGCTTTACGCCCCAACCACAAATGGTTGAGGATTGGACAACATCTGAAGATGGTCTTACTTGGACATTTAATTTACGCGCTGGGCTAAAATGGCATGACGGCGCGGATGTGACTGCAGCTGATTGTGTTGCTTCTCTGGAACGTTGGGGTAAGCGCGATGGCATGGGCCAACAATTGTTTGGTGCGATCGAAAGCCTGACTGCGGAAGATGCCGATACTATTGTCATGAAACTGTCGGAGCCATTTGGACTTGTGCTTGAGTCTATTGGAAAAATATCGTCCAATGTACCTTTCATGATGCCTGCACGTGTTGCAGCCACGGATGCGTTTGAGCAAATCGACGACTATACTGGCTCTGGTCCATTTGTGTTTCAAAAAGATGAATGGGTACCAGGCTCAACAGTAGTATACACCAAGTTTGACGACTATGTCCCACGCGCTGAACCTGCTTCAGCTGCATCTGGCGGTAAAATAGCCAAGGTTGACAAAGTGATCTGGACTTATTTCCCGGATCAGACTACGGCCATGAATGCTCTGATGGCGGGCGAAATAGACTTCTTTGAACAGCCGTCCAACGATCTGATGCCAATTCTAGACGCAAACCCGGACGTAACGGCTGAAATCAATGATCCGTTGGGCAACATTGGCTTTTCACGGTTCAACCACCTGCTGCCGCCATTCGATGACGTAGATGTGCGCCGCGCCGCGATTATGGCGATGAAACAAGAAGACTATTTGGCCGGCGCTTTTGGTGATCAGAAGTTCTGGAAAACATGCTACTCTGTATTTCCTTGTGGCACGCCTTTGACCAATGATGTTGGTTCTGACCTGATGCGAACCGGCGACATCGAAGCGGCAAAAGCAGCGCTGGCTGCGACATCTTATGATGGTACGCCTGTTGTTATTATGCAGCCAACTGACATTCCTGCATTGTCGGCGTTTTCGCTAATCACAGCAGAAAAGCTGCGTGACATTGGTATGACGGTTGAGGTGCAAGCGATGGATTGGTCGACTCTGACATCACGTCGTGCTCTGCGTGATCCAGTTGCTGATGGCGGTTGGAACATCTTTCACACATGGTGGATCGGCGCAGACGTGATTGACCCTATGGCGATTGCATTTTCTGGTAATCCAGATGCTGGTTGGTTCGGTTGGCCAACAGATGCTGAGCTTGAAACAGCGCGGACAGCTTTTGCAAAAGCTAGTACTTTAGACGAAAAGCAGAAACTTGGTGCAAAAGTTCAAGAGCGTCTTTGGGCGATTGGTGCATCTGGTCAATTGGGACAGTTCTTTACACCAGTTGCATACCGCAACAACGTAGAGGGTCTTATAAAGTCGCCAGTGCAATTCTTCTGGAACATGTCGGTCGAGTAGATTGCTGCTACCCTTGGAACCTGATCGCGCTTAATGGCGCGGTCAGTATCTCTAATAAGGCTCAAAAATGTACCTATACATCCTGAAACGTGTTTTGTCGACTATACCAGTTGTGGTCATTGTTGTCTTATTTGTTTTTTTGATGTTGCGACTGGCACCAGGCGATCCCGCCGCAGTTATTGCGGGTGACTACGCAACGGCCGAAGATGTTGAACGGATCCGCGAACAGCTTGGCTTGAACGATGCAATTCCGGTTCAGATGTATCGGTGGATTGCGCAGCTCGGAAGCGGAGACTTGGGCACTGCGATCTTCTCAAAACTTCCGGTTACGACGCTAATTGGACAGCGGCTGGAACCAACGCTTTTACTTTCGCTCACAACCATTGTTTTCACTGTTTTGATTGCTGTTCCGTTAGGAACCCTAGCAGCCTATAAAGCAGGTAGTTGGATTGATCGATTTGTCATGCTCTTTTCCGTGGCTGGGTTTTCGGTACCAGTCTTTGTGCTAGGCTACATCCTGATTTATGTGCTGGCGATGCAGCTACAAATATTACCAGTTCAGGGTTACAAAAGCCCGTTTGAACATGGATTTTGGGTATTTTTAAGACATATGGTCCTGCCCACAATGACCCTAAGCGTGATCTATATTGCCTTAATTGCGCGTATGACCCGCGCCTCGGTCCAAGAGATTTTGCAAGAAGATTATGTGCGTACTGCGCGAGCAAAGGGTCAAAGTGAATTTAAGATATTGATGCGCCATGCATTGCGCAACGCCGCTGTGCCGATTGTTACCGTGATTGGCCTCGGCATTGCATTAATGATTGGCGGTGTTGTTGTGACTGAAAGTGTTTATAACATTCCCGGCTTGGGGCGGTTGGTTCTAGATGCAGTTTTGGCACGCGACTACCCAGTTATCCAAGGTTTGATCCTATTTTTCAGTTTTGTTTACATTCTGATTAATCTGTTAATCGACCTCAGTTACACCTTCTTCGATCCACGGATACGATACTAATGCCTGATCATTCTCAAGACGCAATAATGGCAGACGCGGTGCTTTCCGAACATGAAGATCCCAGCCTACTGGCCGGAATGCTTAATAATCGAGCGATCTTTTGGGGTGGTGGTTTGTTAATTTTGTTTGCTCTAATTGCGGCAATTGGGCCGTTTTTAACACTAGATCCAACAGAACTAAATCCAATTAAGCGATTAAAGTCTCCTTCTGCAGAGGCTTGGTTCGGATCTGATTTCTTGGGTCGGGATATTTTTTCCCGTGTCATCTACGGCGCGCGAGTTTCA
This sequence comes from Rhodobacteraceae bacterium UBA7436, assembly GCA_002478745.1. GTDB lineage: Bacteria > Pseudomonadota > Alphaproteobacteria > Rhodobacterales > Rhodobacteraceae > Ascidiaceihabitans. The sequence continues at coordinate 4,269 of DLQI01000013.1, forward strand.
TTGGTTGTTGGCATTGCTGTAGCGTTAATTTCTGTGGGGATCGGTTTAATTCTTGGCTTGGTGGCGGGCTATGTTCGCGTTTTAGACGCAGTCATCATGCGGACAATGGACGGGTTAATGTCAATCCCCGCAATCTTGCTGGCGATTGCGCTGATCTCTTTGTCTGGAGCAACGCTTGGCACAGTCATACTTGCGATTGTAATCCCAGAAGTTCCGCGCGTTGTGAGGCTGGTCCGTGCTGTGGTTTTGACGGTGCGCGAAGAACCTTACGTCGAAGCAGCCATTGCAGCAGGCACACGTTTACCTTTGATTTTGAAACGGCATATCTTACCCAACACAATCGCGCCTCTGATAGTACAAGCAACTTATGTCTGTGCCTCTGCGATGCTGACCGAATCCATTCTTGGGTTCTTAGGCGCTGGGATCCCGCCGGAAATTCCAAGTTGGGGCAATATCATGTCTGAAGGACGCACGTATTTTCAGATTAGCCCTTGGATTATATTTTTTCCAGGTATCGGGCTGGCCCTAACAGTGCTGGCTGTAAACATTGTTGGCGA
>DLQI01000099.1 GCA_002478745.1 Rhodobacteraceae bacterium UBA7436
TGTCCAAATCGGGCAATTCAATGCCAAGCGAGGGTGCAATCCTGGCAGATAACGACCCCCGCATGGCTGCAACATGAAGCTGCGTAATTCGCATAGCATTCCCGCTCGGCCTTGCCTAGCAGGTCCATGTGGATACGTGGCTAAACTTTAGGGGGTCTATCCTTTGAAACTTCGTTCCACTCTGCTTTCCACATTGTCCGCAAGCGTCCTTTGCATCACTGGCTCCGCTGCATTAGCTGACTGCGCTGACCCGATTAAGGTCGGCGTCCTACACTCATTGTCCGGCTCCATGGCAATTTCTGAAACCACATTGAAAGACGCGATGTTGATGCTGATCGAACAGCAAAACACCAAGGGCGGCCTTTTGGGCTGTGAATTGGAAGCGGTCGTTGTCGACCCAGCATCCGACTGGCCCTTGTTCGCGGAAAAAGCTCGCGAATTGCTGACAGTGAACGAGGTCGACGTGATCTTTGGAAACTGGACTTCCGTGTCGCGCAAATCCGTGCTGCCTGTGATCGAAGAGTTGAACGGCCTGCTATTCTACCCCGTGCAATATGAAGGTGAGGAATCGTCTAAGAACGTGTTCTACACAGGCGCCGCGCCAAACCAGCAAGCGATCCCTGCCACGGATTATTTCCTCGAAGAGCTGGGCGTTGAAAAGTTTGCCCTGCTTGGCACAGACTATGTTTATCCGCGTACGACCAACAATATCCTCGAATCCTATTTGCAGAACAAAGGCATCGCAGCTGACGACATTTTCGTGAACTACACCCCATTTGGCCAATCTGATTGGGCGACTATTGTGGCAGATGTTGTGGCGCTTGGTGAAGATGGCAAACAGGTCGGTGTGATTTCCACGATCAATGGCGACGCTAACATCGGGTTCTATAAAGAACTAGCCGCCGCGGGCATTTCTGCCGACGACATCCCTGTTGTTGCCTTCTCCGTTGGTGAAGAAGAGCTGTCCGGCTTGGACACATCCAACCTTGTCGGTCACTTGGCGGCGTGGAACTATTTCCAATCTGCAGAATCCGATGCCAACACCGATTTCATCGCCGCATGGAAAGCGTTTGCTGGTGAAGAGCGCGTAACCAACGACCCGATGGAGGCGCACTACATTGGCTTCAACATGTGGGTAAACGCAGCGACTGAAGCGGGCACAACAAACGTCGATGCAGTCCGCTCCGCTATGTACGGCCAAGAGTTTCCTAACCTGACTGGCGGCACAGCCGTGATGTTGCCAAACCACCATCTCGCCAAGCCGGTTCTGATAGGTGAAATTCAGGCGGACGGTCAGTTCGATATCATCAGCCAAACGACCGAAGTTCCGGGTGACGCATGGACCGATTTCTTGCCTGCTTCTGCAGTGCTAAAGTCTGATTGGAAAGAACTTGGTTGCGGCATGTATAACGTCGAAAACGAGATCTGTGTTCAATTGACATCCAACTACTAAGCCCCTGTGGCAGGCGCGCAGCCCTACCCCAAAGTCCGGTTACGCGCCTGCCATCCCTTTATTGAAAGTCTGCTGATGCGTTCCGCACTAATTGCTTTGATACTCATGATTTGTAGCGCACCCGCTGCAGTTGCCCAAACACTTCAACCCATTTTGCAAACCCATGCCGTTGAGATTGCAAAACCGTCACGCCGGTCGGTTGGTGAGGCGCTTAACACGATCACCCGCTCTGGCGTGCCACAAGCCACCGCGTTTCTGGAACAATGGTCCAAGAAAAATATCTGGCAGCGCGATGATGGCGTGTTTCTCATTGGGGTGGCAGATGGCGACATCCTCACGTTGACTGATGTTGATACACAAGCCACGTTTTCCGCGCCAAAGTCGAACTACAAACGGCTCAAGCCCAATGGTGGTGTACGCCGTTTGATCGGCACCGCGCTGGTTCAGTTCCAATTGATCGATCCTGACCTGAGCCGCCGCGAAGCCGCTGTGGCTTCGATTGCTCGCCGTCCCGAGGCTGCGCAATTAAACCCACTCTTGACATCAATTGATGCAGAAACTGATCCCGCTTTAAAGGTCCGAAAAATCCAACTGGCGAATTTCCTATCCGCGCTATTCGCCAAAGACCCTGCCGACCGAATAGCCGCCATCAACATTTTGTCCACCGATACATCCATCGAATCCCGCGCCGTTTTGAACCAAATCCTGTCAGTTAAATCAGGTGTCGCCGACACCCAACCAAAAGGCAATATCGCAGCCATTCATAATCCGATGGATGCACCGGACACATACTATGCGGCGTTGGTCAACGAAGGCCTTGCCCCAGCCAAACAGACAGCCGCCGACATCAAGCGCGCTTTAGAATTCAACATTGTTAATGGGCGCATCGCAGGATTCTCCCTAGCGCTAATGAACGATCCAGACACCCGCGAAACCGCCTATGCCGTTTTGGCCGCCAACGGTTTGGTGCCAGCGTTAATCACCGACGACCTGAGGAATACGGCTCTGAATGAACACGTTTTCTATGACCTTTACGATGAACCCAACGTGGATATCACCGCAGTCGCAAAAACAGCGTTGGGATCTGTGACCTCGCGCGTGGCGACAGCACAGGTCGCGGATTTGACGCTGGACGCGTTATCACTGGCCTCCATTTTCTTCCTCGCCGCGATTGGGCTCGCTATCACTTTTGGCGTGATGGGCGTGATCAACATGGCGCATGGCGAATTCATCATGATGGGGGCCTACACAGGCTATGTCGTGCAGCTGTTTGTGCCCAATTACACGATGTCACTGATCATCGCATTGCCGCTAGCCTTTGCGGTCACATTCGGAGCAGGCGTTGTGATGGAACGGCTTGTGATCCGCCGGTTATATCACCGTCCGCTGGAAACCCTGTTGGCAACTTTCGGGATTTCGATCGCGCTGCAACAAATTGCCAAAAATATCTTTGGTACTCAAGCCCGCCCGCTCACATCACCGGACTGGCTAGCAGGCGCTTGGGTGTTTAATGACGTGATCCAGATTAGCCATATCCGTATTGCAATCTTCGTACTGGCGCTGATGTTCCTTGGGCTGATCATTTACATCCTTAAACGCACACGGTTGGGACTAGAGGTCCGCGCAGTGACTCAAAACTCCGGGATGGCTTCGTCGATGGGGATCGACCCAGACCGGATCAACATGATGACCTTCGGGCTGGGGTCCGGTATCGCGGGCATCGCGGGAGTGGCCATCGGGCTTTACGCCAAGGTCACATCCGAGATGGGTTCAGATTACATCGTACAAAGTTTCATGACCGTGGTTGTAGGCGGCGTCGGCAACGTCTGGGGCACGCTGGCCGGGGCCACGATGATCGGCTTTGGTCAGAAAGGGATCGAATGGTTGAACCCGTCTAATACACTGGCCGCGCAAACTTATATGATCCTCTTCGTGATCCTTTTCATCCAATTTCGCCCTAAGGGCATCGTCGCCCAAAAGGGCCGTGCGGCAGGAGATTGATCATGCAAAATAAGTTTATCACAAAAAACCCGTCGGTACTGTTGTTCCTGTTGGGCCTATCACTTTTTACCGTAGTTGTTTCGATTTGTAGCGAAGCTGCAGGCACTTCGCTAATCTCAACCTCATTTTTGAAAACACTCGGCAAAACGCTATGCCTGTGTCTTGTAGCCGTCGCGATGGACGTGGTTTGGGGGTATTGCGGTATCCTGAGCCTTGGACATTTTGCGTTTTTCGGCATCGGCGGATACGCTATCGGCATGTGGCTGATGTACGACCGGACAAAAACCATTGTCGTCGCATCACTGGAAAACAACATCATGCCCGCGACACCCGATGAGATTACCGATGCGATTGGTAGCCAAATTTTTGGCGTCGTCGGCAGCTCTGACTTTCCACTGATCTGGGCATTTTCGCATTCGCTTACATTACAACTTGCAGCCGTGGTCATAGTGCCAGGATTGCTAGCGCTTGTCTTCGGTTGGCTCGCATTTCGCAGTCGCGTCACGGGCGTCTATCTGTCGATTTTGACTCAAGCCATGACTCTCGCACTCTCGCTGTACTTCTTCCAAAATGACACAGGACTGCGCGGCAATAACGGGCTATCGGGGCTGCAAAATATACCGGGATTAGAGGCCAAATCTCAGGCAACCTTATCATTGTGGTTTTTCTGGGCGTCGGCTTTGGCACTCGCCGCAGGTTACCTTTTATTTGCATGGATGACGTCCGGCAAATTCGGTTCAGTCATCCGCGCCATTCGCGATAACGAGGCGCGGGTACGGTTCCTTGGCTACCATGTCGAAAGCTATAAGCTATTTATTTTCACCGTCACGGCCATGGTCGCAGGCGTGGCGGGCGCGCTGTATTACCCACAAGCAGGCATCATCAACCCTGCAGAAATTGCACCTATTGCATCGATCTATCTGGCGGTTTGGGTGGCTATCGGCGGGCGCGGGCGGCTTTATGGAGCGGTGATCGGGGCAGCGGTCGTGTCGCTGATGTCATCATGGTTCACGGGCGGGAGCGCGCCGGACATCAACCTCGGGGTCTATGTCGTCAAATGGACTGACTGGTGGTTGGTGCTGCTTGGCCTAACCTTCGTCGCCGTCACCCTGTTCTTCCCCAAAGGGATCGGCGGGTTGTTCGACCGGCTATCACGCAAAGGAGAGCAGACATGAGCACGCTTCTTGAAGTTTCTGGTATCTCGGTCAGCTTTGACGGATTCAAAGCCATCAACAACCTGTCGATCAAAATCGCAGAGCCAGAGCTGCGCGCAATTATCGGACCCAATGGTGCGGGCAAAACCACTTTTATGGACATTGTGACTGGCAAGACGAAGCCCGACGAAGGCTATGTGATTTGGGGCGAAAAATCGGTGTCCTTGCTGGGCATGTCCGAAAGTCAAATCGCTCAAGCAGGGATCGGTCGCAAATTTCAGAAACCCACCGTGTTCGAGGCCCAAACCGTGCGCGAGAATATTACAATGGCGTTGAAGAACCCACGCCGTCCCCTTGACCTGTTATTCAACAAAGCCGCCGCCGACACCGAAGACCGCGTGCGTGCGATCAGCGACGACATAGGGTTGACAGATGCGCTCGGTCAAATCTCAGGCGCGCTAAGTCACGGGCAAAAACAGTGGTTAGAAATTGGGATGCTTTTGGCCCAAGACCCGAGACTTTTGCTTGTCGATGAACCTGCCGCAGGTATGTCGGCGGTAGAGCGCGAGCAAACCACAGACATCCTTATGCGCGCTGCCCAGACCCGTGCCGTCGTTGTAGTTGAACATGATATGGATTTTATCCAGCGACTGAATTGCAAGGTAACTGTACTACACCAAGGGGCAGTTCTGGCCGAAGGATCGCTCGATCATGTTACCAAAAACCAAGACGTCATTGACGTGTATTTAGGACGCTAAGCCATGTTAGACATTCAAAACCTGACTTTAAAATATGGACAAAGCCAGATCCTGAACGGTGTGTCTCTGAAAGCGCAAGCGGGCGAGGTCACGGCGTTGATGGGCACTAACGGGGTCGGAAAAACCAGCCTACTTAAGGCGATTGCTGGCCGTCATCCTTATGCTGAGGGGACTGTTGCTCTGGAAGGGAAACCGCAAACGCACCTCACACCCTTTGACGCAGCAAAGGCGGGCATCGCGTATGTCCCACAGGGGAGGGAAATCTTTCCAATGATGACTGTCGTCGAAAATTTGGAAACTGGGTTCGCGTGTTTGGACAAGGCCGATCATGTGGTTCCCAACCATATCTATGATCTATTCCCTGTCCTGAAAGAGATGTCGGACCGTCGTGGCGGCGACCTATCTGGGGGGCAACAACAACAGCTCGCCATCGCGCGCGCGCTGATTACGCGGCCCAAAGTTTTGCTGCTCGACGAGCCGACGGAAGGCATTCAGCCCAACATCATTCAACAAATAGGCCATGTTATTCGCACGCTATGTGACCAAGGCGATATGGCAATCGTGCTGGTCGAACAGTTCTTTGATTTCGCCTTTGATCTGGGTGACCAATTCACTGTGATGAAACGCGGCGAAGTGTCGTTTGAGAGCCGCGCAGATGGTTTGGACAGGAAAACATTGTTCGAAGCGGTCATGGTTTAGGCGGGCGGGGTGAACCCGCCGATGCTCGCCAATAGGTCTATCACGTTTTTCGCCCCATCACCGTTTCGCAGGCTTGTGAACACGAACGGTTTGTCACCGCGCATCCGTCTTGCATCACGTTCCATCACATCAAGCGACGCGCCCACATGTGGAGCCAAATCGGTTTTATTGATGACCAAGACATCCGACTTTGTGATCGCGGGGCCACCTTTGCGCGGGATTTCTTCTCCTGCGGCCACGTCGATCACATAGACGGTCACGTCAGCCAATTCAGGGCTGAAAGTAGCCGACAGATTGTCCCCGCCGCTTTCGATCAAAACAATTTCCACGTCTTCGTGTCGTTCACGCATTTCCGCAATCGCCGCAAGATTGATCGACGCATCCTCGCGGATGGCGGTATGCGGACAACCTCCGGTTTCGACACCGATCACGCGATCTTGGGGTAGGATTTGCATGCGCATCAACGCCTCTGCATCCTCTTGGGTGTAGATGTCGTTGGTAATGACTCCGATGGAAATCTTCGGATGTAAAATACGTGCAAGCGCCGCCGTCAACGTGGTCTTGCCCGCGCCAACAGGGCCACCAATACCAATGCGAAGGGGTCCGTTTTGTGATGTCATGTGTCTAGCTCCGAAAGACGCGAGAATACTGGGTTTCGTGGCGCATGGCAGCTATATCAGCGCCCCATGTGCAGCTGTGTAATTCATCGGCGGTGGCCCCGATGCAAGTCTTGGCGATAACGACGCAATCAGGTTTGAGCGCGGCTTGTATTTTTTGTCCTTCTACCTGGCCCAACGGGACCAAGCGCATCGCGGCGGCAACAAGGTTAGCGATGAAAGCCTGCAAGTACAACGCTGTACAAAGCTCTGGATCAAGGTCCATCGCACGTACCGCTTGCCCCACCGCCACGGGATAACACAAGCGCCCAAGCTCGATGTCCCAGACCTCCCGCACGGTTTCGCAAAACGCGACGCCTTGCAGATCAGTTTCCTTCAACCGTTCAGCGGATGCAGCAAAGGCCCGGGCGATTAAATCGACCTCGCTTGCGTCGCCTGTATAAGCCATGTTCACCAGAACCGCATCTGATTGTGCGCTGCCAAAGTACAAGAGATCATGTAACCAATCTTGGAGGCTGAGCGCGTCATCAATCGCGGCGTCATCAATCGCAGTTTCTAGCCCATGTGAATAAGCGAATGCCCCCACCGGAAAGTTAGGAGACAGCAATTGCGACAGCGTTAAAATGTCAGTGTTCATGCGCCGTGTGACCGTGTTCGTGGCTATGCGTGCGCCCGTGACCATATGCGCCGCCTTCGGGGGTGAAGGGTTCTTTGATCTGCGTCACAGTCGCGCCGAGGTGTTCCAACATATGTCCGATGACGGGGTCGTCTTGAATCAACAACCGGTCGGATTCGATCTGACAGGGCGTGTGGCGATTGCCGATGTGCCATGCCAATTGTACTAGATCGCCGGTGATTTGCAGCAACGGTTCTTCGGCAGCGCTGATCTGAATCAATCGTCCGTCCCCAAGATCGAAGGCATCTCCATGATCCAGCGAGGTCGTATGTGCCAAGTTGACGAGCAAGGTTTGCCCCTCCACTGTCTTCAATACCTTGCGACGTAAAAAGCGGTCTTCATAAGTTAGAACGCAGACGTCGGTCGTCCCAGTCCAGTCGCCAGCTTTCCGGATGGTTTGTGCAATAAAATCAGCCATCAGAACATGAAATACCGTTGGGCCATCGGCAATACGCTGGCAGGTTCACAGGTGAGCAATTCGCCGTCAGCGCGTACTTCATAGGTTTCGGGGTTCACCTCCATTTGGGGCGTCGCAGTGTTGTGGATCAGGTCAGATTTTCCAATGTTGCGCGTATTTTGCACCGCCACGGTTTGCTTGGCCAGCCCAAGTTTGTCACCGATGCCGTCCGCTTGTGCGGCCGGGGATACAAAGCACACAGCGGACTGTTCCACAGATCGTCCGAACGCGCCGAACATAGGGCGCGAATATACGGGCTGCGGTGTAGGAATCGACGCATTTGGGTCGCCCATTTGCGCACAAACAATGGTGCCTGCCATCAATACCATTTCAGGCTTCACGCCAAAGAACGCAGGGTTCCAAAGTACAAGATCGGCGCGTTTGCCTTCAGTGATACTTCCAATCTCGTGGCTTATCCCATGGGCAATCGCTGGATTGATCGTGTATTTGGCAATGTAACGACGCACACGAAAATTGTCGTTCTCGCCAGTTTCCTCTGCCAAGCGCCCACGCTGTTTCTTCATCTTATCCGCTGTCTGCCATGTGCGGATTAACACTTCACCCACACGCCCCATCGCCTGACTGTCGGACGCAATAATCGAGAACGCGCCCATATCGTGAAGGATGTCTTCGGCGGCGATGGTTTCACGGCGGATGCGGCTTTCAGCAAAGGCAACGTCTTCAGGAATGGATTTGTCCAGATGGTGGCAGACCATCAGCATATCCAAATGTTCCTCGAGCGTGTTGACGGTATAGGGCCGCGTCGGGTTGGTCGAAGCAGGTAAAACATTCGCGTCACCACAAATTTTGATGATGTCAGGGGCGTGACCGCCACCTGCTCCTTCCGTGTGGAACGCGTGAATAGTACGGCCCTTCACAGCGGCCATAGTGTTTTCCACGAAGCCTGATTCATTCAACGTATCGGTATGAATCATTACCTGCACATCCATGTCATCGGCCACCGACAAGCAGCAATCAATCGCTGCAGGGGTGGTGCCCCAGTCCTCATGCAGCTTTAGCGCACAAGCCCCGCCATTGACCATTTCGACCAAAGCGTCAGGCTGGCTGGCGTTGCCTTTTCCTGCGAACGCAAGATTCATCGGAAACGCATCAGCAGCCTGCAACATGCGACCAACGTGCCAAGGACCCGGCGTACAGGTCGTAGCCAAAGTGCCATGCGCGGGCCCTGTTCCGCCGCCCAGCATCGTTGTCAAACCAGAATGTAGCGCGTCTTCAATCTGTTGCGGACAGATGAAGTGGATATGGCTATCGAACCCACCTGCGGTCAGAATCCGTCCTTCGCCTGCGATGACTTCGGTGCCGGGTCCAACGATGATGTCCACACCCGGTTGTGTATCGGGGTTCCCTGCTTTGCCAATCTTGTGAATGCGTCCACCGCGCAGGCCGACGTCAGCTTTGTAAATACCGCTGTGATCTATGATCAAAGCATTAGTGATCACAGTATCAACGGCCCCCTTAGCGCGGGTAGCTTGGGATTGTCCCATGCCGTCACGAATGACTTTACCACCGCCAAACTTCACTTCCTCGCCATAAGAGGTCAGGTCTTTTTCAACCTCAACGATCAGGTCCGTATCCGCAAGACGCAGGCGATCCCCTGTGGTTGGTCCAAACATCGCAGCATATTCTGCACGATTGATTTCTACAGGCATTATAGATCTCCCATAATCTGTTGATTGAACCCAAAGATGCGACGATCTCCAGCAATTGGCACCAATTGCACCTCGCGTCGCTGGCCTGGTTCAAAGCGAACAGCAGTGCCGGCGGCGATGTCCAAACGCATTCCACGTCCTGCGTCACGATCAAAATCCAGGGCATAGTTTGCCTCACCAAAGTGATAATGGCTACCAACCTGAATGGGACGATCACCAATGTTGGCAACAATCAACCTAATCGGGTTAGAGGTGGGGTTCAAAGTAATGCTGCCTTCGGCGGGAAAAAGCTCACCGGGGATCACGATAAACGCCGCACGATCAAGACAGCCACCCCTATGGCAACCAAACCCGCAAGCACCGGACCGCCAGTCTGCGCATGTGAGTGAAACTGCGCAGCCGGGTGGGAAAATGCAGGAGCTGCGCTAACTGCAAAGATAATAGATAAAGTGGTTTTCATAACAGGGATCCTTCAGCGAATGGGGTTGTGTACTGTAACGAGCTTTGTGCCGTCGGGAAATGTGGCTTCGACCTGCACATCATTGATCATTTCGGAAATGCCATCCATGCATTGGTCACGCGTAACGACATGAGCACCCGCCTGCATCATGTCTGCAACCGACCGACCATCGCGTGCGCCCTCAACAACCGCATCGGTAATAAGCGCAATTGCTTCTGGGTAATTGAGCTTCACTCCACGTGCCAAACGCTTGCGCGCAACTTCGGCAGCCATGGCAATTAGCAGTTTGTCTTTCTCTCGCGGCGTAAGCTGCATCAGTCAAAGTCTCCAGTTTTTAGGGACGGCATTGTTGGTCAGGTATGTTAAAAGCGGAAAAAGCGCACAACGCAGATCATAGCTATCGGCGGCAAAGATGCGAGCCACGAGGACGGCATCGGACAAAAGACTCGCGCCTGCGTTCGGCGGCAAAATATCACGCAAGCTCGCCAGAAAGGTCCGCGCATTCGGATCAACCAACACGATGTTTGCAACGGCACGCGCACCATTTGCAACAGCAGGTCGTGCCAGTGAAGCCGCAATATCACCTTCAATTTTGAAACGGTCAAGATAGATCGGCTGCCCGTCGCGGGTGATTGCGACATAGTCATTAAGAGCGCCAGAATGTAACGTTTCGCCTGATGCTTCGCGTCCGAAAACTAGTGGCTCAACCATTAGAAATTTGGCCGACCCATGTAGCTCAACATTAATGCTGCGGCGCAATCTAGCCCCGTCAAACATGATTGTTTCCTGTGGCAACCAATAAAGTTGTGCATATTGTTCAGCACAAAGCGTAGTTGCTATGGTACCAGTCGCAGATGCTGTCGCACGATAGATCCGTTCCGCAGCTTGAGTTGTGATACTAAGATGTGCATGTTCACAGGCTGTCATTTGCGTAATAAACCTATCGCCACCTGTCACGCCGCCAGCGGTATTTATGATCACCGCTTCGATATTCCCACCAATGGGCCGCGGAAAAATGACACGATATGATCCTTGCTGGCGCAAGTTCCGAAGCCTAGTGACGTCGCCATGAGCACGCTGAGCACTCATGACCAGGTGGCCGTAGGCACGCTGAAGTTTGACCGAGGGTGCAGTGGCAAGATGAGAATTCAAGGGAACCTCTTTGATCCAGGTTCACCAAATGGTGGCGAGAACAGTCAAAGACTGCAAGTAATGGACCAGCTTAAAGCTCAGAAAAGCGAACTATCATCGAAATGCATAATTTTTGATCGCACAGTCCCAATTATTAGGCAAAATACATTCATCAACTGGAGCAATGAATAGTATTGCGGCTGCCGACTGCTTACAAATCGATGGAAGTTTTTTTCTCCACAGCGTCATAAAAACATAGATTAAAGTCCGCCTTGGGCCGAAAATAGACGCGTGACTCCGTCCAATTTTTAAATCAAACAAAATAATTCCTCTAAGCCGAGACATAAACCCGGACCGCTTTCGGGACCGCTTTTTAATTTTAATATTAAAATAAATAACTGTAATTAAACAGAAATACCAAGAGTTTGACGTCCTCTTCTGGGCACCAATTACAGTACTGCTGATCAAGCAAGCTGTATGTTAATCATCTGACAACACTCACTTAATTGTCCTGCTACCTTATGTGGCTTAGTGAGGTGCCCCTAGTTTCTTAGACGCCTGCCTCGTTCATTCTCTGTTGTTTCATTTCATAGTCAACCGGTGACAGCATGCCATTGTTCGTGTGCTTGCGTGTTGGGTTGTAGAACATCTCGATGTAGTCGAACACGTCCTGCCTTGCTGCGTCGCGTGTCAGGTACGTCCGCCGCCTAATCCGCTCGCGTTTCAGCAGGTGGA
>DLQI01000057.1 GCA_002478745.1 Rhodobacteraceae bacterium UBA7436
TCATTTGTCTAACAGCGCCCTCGGCCAGGAAATCAAATTTTTGAAATTTTACCACTAACAATGTTGTAAAATCTTTATCTGTGGTTTTTTGTTGTCCAATGGAAGCATTCGAAATTCAACGCGCCTATGAGGAAATTTGGGAGGGGGGAGGCATTTTGTTTCCATTTCGAAATGGGTATGAGAGATTGAGTTTGCTTCTGGACGTTCTGCCGAATGAGGCTTGGCGCCATGATGAAGCTGTTTTGGGCGGATTAGTTCTTTACCTTCTTAAAAACGGTCAGGTTGCGCGGGCTAAATCCTATTTGAGAGCCCGCAATCTACTTTTTGAAAAAACCTATCGGCATGAATTTTTGGAACTTTTGGTCGCCTTGCATTTAGGAGAGCGGGTCAGCGAGAATAAGATGACAATCTGGCGGCGGTTGGAACGCAAGCTGCCGTTGCAAGATATGCTTCTCTTAGGTCTTTATTATAACGCTATGATGGCAATGTTGGTGCGGATCGGAAACTTGGAAGATGCGAGGGGGGCGGGACAACAAGCGATTTCGTGTTTTCGGGAAGAGAGACATAGTTATCTCGAGCACTTCATTCATATTCATCTTGCTGACATTGACGTTATTGAGGGTCAGCTAAGGCGGGCTTTGCGTGGGCTTTCTGCAGCTGAAAGGTGCCTTGCCCAATCTGGTGTGGCTTATGGCAACGAAGTTGAAGTCATCGAAGTAATTCGCCTTGCAGTGGGCTATGAGCGGGGAGAATTTGCTAAGGTAAGTGACCAATCTGTGAGATTGCGTGAAAGCCTTTTGAAGGGTGACAGTTGGTCAGAATTGTTTTTCCAGTTGGCACGAATTTGTATTTTGAGTACCTATTTTTCAAAAGGGCTGTTGGCCGCTCAGCATGAATTGGAATTGTTTCATGCCGATTATGTGCGAAGACATGCGGGCCGTGCGACAACCGTCGATGTTTTGTTGGCGATGATTTGGCGACTTGAATGGAATCCTGATGAGTCAGTGCAAGTACTCGAGGCTCTAAATGATGTCGACATTCACAGTGCTATCGGTAAAATTTTGGAAACGGAACAACGCTTCTGGTTGAACGGCTCCAAGCCAATAGAGAAACCAACACCTCGGTCGAAAATTGTCACGAACCTTCAGCATGCCCAATCCAGTAAAGGACGGGCCCGCCGAGATGCTCTTGAGCGCGCATTGCAACTTGCTTTCAAAGAAGGTCAAATTGCCCCTTTTCTTGAACACCGTGATGCATTGCTTGGGATGAGCAGTCAAATCAAATTACTACCGTCGGTACGAAGAAATCCCATGTTCCTTCGTATGGTGAACGTAGTGCTCAAAAGCGTTGAGCAAAGTTATGTCGTTCCCAAATCCTTGCGGAAAATAGGAATCAATCGTCGCCAATATCGTGTTGCCGTGGCGTTGCAGTCTGGTGCAAAGAACAAGAAAATTGCGCGCCAATTGGGCATTACTGAAGCTACAGTCAAATACCACCTGACGTCACTTTACCGGCTCACGGGCGTTTCAAAAAGATCAGAATTTATTGATTTTATGAATAAAAATTAAATTTATATTAAAAATTAGACTAAATTTTAAAAAATTCGACTAAATTTGGCTCACATGTAGCCTTAGTTCTGTCAATCTGCAGGTGGAGGCTGGCAGACTATGTTTTCATACCTGATCCGCCGGGCATTAACACTTTTGTTGGTGTTACTAGGGCTGGCGATTTTAATATTTATCATAGCGCGCATTGTGCCAGGGGATCCTGCGCGCATTGCTCTAGGGCCGTTAGCGACTGCTGAGCAAGTAGCAGAAATGCGTCAAGAAATGGGGCTTGATGACTCATTTTTTATGCAGCTTTGGTCATATTTGTCTGGTTTAGCCCAAGGGGATCTTGGCAAATCTCTTCTAACATCTCGCCCCGTCATGGACGATATTCTGGGGGCACTTCCGGCTACTTTTGAATTGGTCCTGTTCACAATTATATTGCAGGTCGTGATTTCGATCCCACTTGGGGTTATTGCCGCGATCTATCGTAATACTTGGGTCGATAACCTTCTGCGGATTGTGTCCTTGATTGGGGTGGTAACGCCCGGATTTGTACTGGCCATAATCCTGCAATTGGTCGCCGCTTACTATTTGGGTTTTTTGCCGGTAACAGGCAGACTTGAAGGTAGCATCGATTTTAGCGCCGACATTACTGGCCTGCTATTGATCGATGGGACCCTGATGGGGCGCTTTGATGTTATTCTAGATGCAATGCGCCACTTAATTTTACCTGCGTTAGCGTTGGCAGCAGCGGGGATAGGTCAAGTTATGCGCATCACGCGAACCGCAATGATTGAAGTTTCCAGTCGCGACTTTGTCGAGGCATCGCGCGCATACGGCATTCCTGAACGTGTTGTGACTTTTCGGTATATGCTTCGCGTGGCATCGGTAGCGCCGCTGACAATCCTTGGCTTGGAATTTGCATCCCTGATTGGGAATGCATTCATCGTCGAATTTGTATTTTCATGGCCCGGCATCGCAAGCTACGGGGTTCGAACAATTCTGCAAAAGGACCTAAACGCCGTTATCGGTGTGGTTTTGGTATCTGGCGTTTTCTTTGTGGTGGCGAACCTAACCATCGACATGTTGCTGGGCCTGCTTGATCCACGGCATCGACTTCGTGCGGAGCGGGATTCATGAGCATTTTTGAAGATCCTGACGTACCATTACGTGGACTGTCTTCACGGCAAATGGCGTCTTATCGGTTTCGACGTAACCCGCTGGCGCTGATTGGAGCCTTCATTGTCTTTAGCGTTGTTTTCGCTGCTATTTTTGCGCCACTCTTGGTGCCCTCTACCGAGAGTGCTGGCGCTTTCGTCGATTTTCGAAACCGACACGCCCCCCCCAGTTGGAATCATCCGATGGGGACAGACAATGTAGGGCGAGACATTCTAAGCCGTGTCATTTTCGGTTACCGTGTCTCGTTAGGTTTGGTCGTTGGTGTTTTGGGTGTAGCAGTGCCATTTGGTGTCCTGCTAGGTCTGGTCGCCGGATACTTCGGCGGCTGGACCGAGACAATAATAATGCGGTTCACTGACATTATGCTTGCCTTGCCACCACTTGCGATGGCCTTAGCCATAACGGCTGTTTTGTCACCCAATTTAATTAACGCGATGATTGCAATAACGTTGCTTTGGTGGACGTGGCACACGCGACTGATCTATCGTATCGTTAAGGGCCAGATGAACGAAGATTATGTTGAGGCGGCTCGGGTGGCGGGGGCAAGTCACGCCCATATTTTGTTTCGTGAACTTTTGCCAAATTGCTTCTCGGCCGTGGCAGTCAAGATTTCTCTAGACGCCGGTTTTGTGATTTTGTTTGGGGCTTCCCTCTCCTTTCTTGGTCTAGGCATCCAACCGCCGACGCCAGACCTTGGAACGATGGTCGCTACGGGGTCCGAGTATATGCCTGAGATGTGGTGGCAGGCGGTAATGCCCGGATTTTCGATACTTTACGCAATACTTGGATTCAATTTGTTGGGCGACGGGCTGCGCGATATGATGGATGTTGAACTATGAGCCGCATTTTGGACATCAAGAACTTGAGTATCGATTTCACCGCTTATGGCCAGACACGACGCGTGCTTAACGATGTTAATATGTATGTTGGTCAAGGTGAACGCGTTTCTTTGATCGGACAGTCCGGATCTGGAAAAACGGTCACGATGCGCACTATCATTGGAACGCTTCCCATGCCACCGGGAAAAGTTGAAAGCGGTAGTATCAATTACGATGGTCAGTCGCTTCTTGATTTAAATGTACAGGAACGCAACCGTTTAAAAGGAACGGGTATTTCTATCGTCCTACAGGACCCAATGCTTTCGTTTAATCCAGTCTTAACGATAAAACGGCAAATGGATGATATCGTGCGCTATTCAGATATTCGTATGGGACGCTACCGCAACAAGTCCGACCGAGAAGCGCATTTAATGGACACATTGCGTAAAGTTCGTTTGGAGGAAGGATCGCGCATATTAAACAGTTATCCAATGATGCTATCAGGCGGTATGCGGCAAAGAGTGTTGATCGGTATGGCGCTGCTGAATAGACCAAAACTTTTAATTGCGGACGAACCCGGTACCGCTCTTGACGTAACCACACAGGCTGAAATTCTTCAGCTCATCAATATTTTGGTCGCGGAAGAGGGCCTGTCACTTTTACTCATAACTCATAACTTGGGCGTGGTTCGCGAGATGGCTGACCGAGTTTATGTAATGGAACGGGGGCAAATTGTTGAAACGGGAACTCGGGATGAAATTTTTGAAAAGCCTGAGCATGACTATACCCACAAACTAATGTCTGCTGTGCCAATACTCTATGGCAGCAAGGTGAAAACGATGGAACACGAAGGGTTAAAGCCAACGATTGAAATCAATCATGTGTCCAAAGACTTTGAAACACGGGGCGGCTGGCTGAACCGGGTCACTGGTGATTTTCGGGCGGTAAACGACGTCTCTTTGACGATCCAGCAAGGCGATATTTTTGGTATAGCAGGTGAGAGTGGATCGGGTAAAACCACAATGGCAAAGCTGATTCTTGGGCTGACAAAGCCGACAGAGGGGCAAATATCAATTTATGGGCGTCCGATTAGTGAATTTGCCGGGACGCAAGAATTTCGAAAATTGATACAGATCGTCTATCAAAACCCTGGATCGTCACTGAACCCTCGTAGGTCAATCGCGGATCAACTTGCGGTGCCCTTGAAATTCACGGGGCACAACAAGGCCCAGATAAAGACCCGCGTTGGCGAATTGCTGGAGTTGGTTGATCTGCCACAAGACTACGCCAGTATGTATCCCCACGAACTATCTGGTGGTCAAAAACAAAGGGTCGCTATTGCTCGGGCATTATCAGTAAATCCCAAAATCCTCGTGCTGGATGAACCCACCTCTGCCCTAGACGTTTTGGTGCAATCAACCGTTATAGACCTATTGCATCGTCTTCGAAGTGAATTCAATCTCACGTATGTTTTTATCAGCCATGACCTAAGTTTGATGCGAAATTTCTGCAATCGCGTGGCGGTGATGCTGCGCGGTAACGTGGTTGAAGAAGGCCGCGTCGCAGACATTTTTGATGCGCCATCGCATGCATACACGCGCGCCCTTTTATCCGCGATACCCGTTATTTCTGATGAAGAAGAAGCGAGCAAGCCCAAATTGAAAAATGAAGAGCGGGACGCGGTTTTAGCCACGTCTACTGCATTGGAGGTTTAAAATATGTTCCGAATTGGCGTTGATGTTGGTGGCACAAATACAGATGCCGTAGTGATGCAGGGCGACAAGATCCTGTCTGGCGTGAAATCCCCTACGACCGAAGATGTCATGAGCGGCGTTGTTGATGCCGTCGAACGGGCTTTGGCCGATGCCGGAACGGACAAGGCTAAAGTAACGGCCGTCATGATAGGTACAACCCACTTCACGAACGCCGTTGTTGAGCGAAAGCATTTGGCGCGAACTGGCGCTGTGCGCCTTTGCCTCCCCGCGGCACAGTGTTTGCCGCCTATGGTTGATTGGCCTAACGATATCCGAGATGCTGTTGGCAATCACTTCTGGATGGCCAAAGGCGGTTATGAATTCGACGGACGCGAGATTTCTGCGTTGGACATGGAAGAACTTAACAGAATCGCGGTGCAGATACGTGATGAAGGTATTGATACAGTTGCAATAACGTCAGTATTTTCGCCGGTTAGCGACAAGATGGAACGCGAGGCAATGGAGCAATTAGCCAAAACCCTGCCCGACGTAGATTTCACCCTTTCGAGTGAGATAGGCCGTCTAGGCATACTGGAGCGCGAGAACGCAGCGATCATGAATGCGTCATTGCGCGCGTTGTCTGAGCGCACGGTTGGCGCATTTGGCCGGGCGTTGACAAAGGTTGGTTTAACTTGCCCCTACTATATTACCCAGAATGACGGCACTTTGATGAGTCGCGATTTTGTCCAATCTTATCCGGTTTTGACTTTTGCTTCGGGCCCCACAAATTCGATGCGTGGTGCGGCCTTTCTGTCCGGCAAGTCGGACGCAATTGTGGTCGACGTGGGCGGTACAACTACGGACGTCGGCGCTTTGGTAAAGGGCTTCCCGCGACCGGCGAGCACCACTGTGGATGTTGGCGGCGTACGCACAAACTTTCGGATGCCGGACGTTTTTGCAATCGGGCTTGGCGGCGGAACAATCGTTGAAGGCACTGGCGAAACCTTGACGGTCGGCCCTCGATCCGTTGGTTACAAGTTAACGACCGACGCCCTTATTTTCGGCGGTAATACATTGACGACGTCTGATATTGCAGTGGGCCTAGGACTTGCTGATTTTGGCGACAAATCTGCAATCGCTGATCTGAAGCATGATCATCTGCAAGCTGTCAGAGCGCGCATAAACGAAATGTTGACAAACGCGGTCGAACGCATGCGCGTGTCGCCTGATCCAATCCCTGTTTTGGCCGTAGGTGGCGGATCTATACTTGTGCCCGACCACGTCGGCGACTTGCCCGTGATCCGGCCCGAACATTTCTCTGTCGCCAACGCAGTTGGGGCGGCTATTGGCCAGATTTCGGGCGAAGTTGACCGTATCTTCTCACTAGATGGCAAAACGCGCGAAGAGGCATTGGCCGAGGCACGAACAGAAGCGACTAACAAAGCAATTGCTGCTGGGGCTAAACCGGAAAGTATCGAACTGTTAGATCAGGAGGACGTTCCCTTGGCATATCTACCGGGTAATGCGACCCGCATCCGGTTGAAGGTTGTTGGTGACATGAATGGGTGATATTTTGCGAGAGGTAACGGACGGCGATCTGGATGCCATTGAAATTGGCGCTGCGATCCTTGGGACCGGTGGTGGTGGCAACCCCTACATCGGCAAGCTGCGTTGTCGAGAACAATTAAAGATGGGTCGAAAAATTCCGGTCATCCCTTTGGCCGAGCTACCCGACGATGCGCTGGTTGTATCACTTGGCGGTATAGGTGCACCGGTTGTGGGTGTCGAGAAGATCGAAGAAGGCGAAGAATGCCTGCGCGCATTGCGCGCTATAGAACGAGAACTAGGCGTAAAAGTTGATGCGCTAATTTCGGCTGAAATCGGTGGGGCTAATTCAATGGAGCCAATGCTGACAGCTGCACAAGCAGGTCTGCCGGTTGTTGACGGTGACGGCATGGGTCGCGCCTTCCCGGAAATGCAAATGTGCACTTGGTCAATCTACGGCCACCGCGAAGCGCCCGGAGCCATGGCGGACGAGAAAGGCAATATTGTTATAATCCGAGATACTCCGAATGACGTTTGGCTGGAACGCATAGCTAGGTCGGTCGTGGTCTCTATGGGCGCGGCGGCGGGGTTAGCCACCCAACCCATGAAAGGAGATTTTGTAAAACGCGCGGCTGTGCCCGGCACGATTACACAGGCTCTCAATCTGGGTAGGGCAGTATTGCAGGCCCATAAGACAAACGCAGATCCGGTCCAGACCGTTATAGATCAGGAACGTGGTAAACTTTTGATGACGGCCAAGATCGTGGATCTTCAACGACACCTGAAAGGGGGTTTTGCGGTTGGGCATTTAGCCCTTGAAGGATTTGGCAACTTCCAAGGTGATTCTGGGAGGATCGATTTACAAAATGAATTCTTGGTATTTCGTCGAAATGAAACAGTCGAAGTTTGCACCCCAGATCTGATTGTTGTCTTGGACAGCGACACGGGATTGCCAATCACAACTGAAATGTTGCGATACGGACAGCGAATTGCGGTCTTAGGATTACCAGCACATTCCTTGATGCGATCACCGGAGGCCTTAAAAATCGTAGGCCCGGCCGCATTTGGATATGCCGATATCACCTTCGCCCCGATGGAGGACATTTGATGGAAACGATTAAAATAATAACTCGTGACGACATGGCCGACGTTGCCCTTGGTGGCGCATTTTTGGGCACAGGCGGCGGCGGTGACCCTTACATTGGACGCCTTATGGCTGAACAGGCGATTGACGCAAATGGCTCAGTTCAGGTTCTTAATGTTGACGATTTGGCTGATGATGCACTTGTTGTTCCCGTTGCCATGATGGGTGCACCGACCGTAATGTTAGAAAAACTACCCCGCGGTGATGAAGCTATCAACGCTTTGCGATCGCTTGAAGCAGTTTTGGGCAAGAAGGCTGATGCAATTTTTTGTATCGAAGCTGGCGGGTTGAATTCCACGATTCCGATTGCCGTTGCCGCAACGGCACGGCTTCCAATCGTTGATGGGGATGGGATGGGTCGGGCGTTTCCCGAATTGCAAATGGTGTCGATGACCATGTTTGACATCCATGCCTGCCCGATGGCCATGGCCGATGAAAAGGGCAATGCGATAGCGCTTAACACTGTCGATAACCTTTCGACCGAAAAATTCGCTCGCGTCATTACTGTAGAAATGGGTGGGGCTGGACTTATTGCTCTTTATCCTATGACCGGCGCGCAGGCCAAGCAAGCGATTTTGCGTGGATCCTTATCCCTGATTGCAAACATTGGGCGGATTATCGGCTCAGAACAGGCGGCAAATAGAAATCCTGCTGATAAACTAGCGGCTGATCTAAAAGGCATGCGCTTGTTTGAAGGGCGGGTCACGGATGTCGATCGTAGAACCGAGGGCGGATTCGCGCGAGGTCGTGCAACTATCGAAGGATTAGAAAGTTATCAGGGTCAGAAAATGTTCCTGAACTTTCAAAATGAGTTTCTCTTGGCCGAAGATGAACATGGTAGGCCACGCGCTATAACGCCAGATTTAATCTGTCTGTTGGATCTGGAGACCGGTCAACCGATTACAACAGAAACAATGGGCTATGGATTTCGTGTGATTGTTTTCGGTCTGCCATGTGACCCAAAATGGCGAACAAAACATGGGCTTGAACTCGTGGGGCCTAGTTATTTTGGGTATGAGGCACAATACAAACCAATCGAGATATTAAACTTACAAAACTAGCAACTTGGAGGAAAACTATGGAATTTTTTAGGCAAAAGGCCATTGGGGTCGTCGCAGCAACTGCGTTGCTGATGGGTGCGGAGACGGCGATCGCCGACAACGTGGTCACAGTGAATGCGGTTCAAATTTTTGGAACAATCGATCCGGCCAAAATCAACGACTACACAGAGTATATGGCCGGTGTGAACCTATACGAAGCTTTGACAACATTGGATGGTAGTGGGGCAATTCAACCGCTCTTGGCCGAAAGTTGGACCGCTTCTGATGACGGATTGACCTGGACCTTTACTTTAAAAGATGGCGCGACATTCCAAGACGGGTCACCTGTTGAAGCCAAGGATGTCGTTTGGTCGGTCAATCGATTACTATCGATAAACGAGGGCCCGGCCTATCTGTTTGAAGGCGTCCTAAGTGAGGGTGCGGTAACTGAAGTAGATTACCGGTCGGTCCAATTCCAGCTTGAAAAGACTTATGCGCCTTTCCTGACAACAACGCCCATCCTATTTGTGGTGAATTCAGATCTCGCAAAGGAAAATGCGACAAACGATGACCCATGGGCACAAGATTATCTAGCCAATAATTCGATCGGTGCTGGCGCATTCGTTTTGGATAGTTGGGAACGCGGAGCGGGTATGACTATGAAGGCCTATGCGGGATACCACCTGGGCTGGACCGACACTGGAATTGACGAAGTCCGGTTTGTCGTTACCAATGAAGAGGCGACGGTAAAAGCACTTGCTGCATCGGGCGAACTATCGATGTCGTCGGACGCACAAGCCCAAGAGACATACGACAGCATCGGTAGCATGGATAACTATCGAATTGAAAAATACTCAACCGCGACGAATTTTTATCTGAAGCTCAATAACTCCGTTGCGCCAACCGATGATGTCAACATTCGCAAAGCCATCGCATACGCCACAGATTACGATACAATCCGTGAAGTGATTTTGCCCGGCGCGCCATTGACAGGGCCTATGCCTCCAATTTTTGCAGACGCTTATCCAGATGATGTCGCGGCACCGAGGTTCGACCTAGCGAAGGCGAAAGAATACGTGGATGCATCATCCTATGCAGGCAGCGGGCCTATTGACATCGAAATTATGTATGTCGCGGGGCTGGCGTTTGAGGAAGAAATTGGACTCTTGATGAAATCCCTGCTCGACACAATTGGTTTCAATACAATCCTGAAGCCTGAGCCGTGGAACCGTATGACCGAACTGGCCGCAGACGTTAATACAACGCCCGCAATCAACCAGGTGTTCTATGGGGCTACATATCCTTCACCCGACACTTTCTTCTTCACGCAATACCACAGTCGTGCGGCTGGAACCTGGGCGTCAATGGAATGGGTGCTCAGCGACGAAGTTGACGCAATGATCGATGAAGCCAGGACAATTTCTGACGTTGCACGTCAAAATGAGATCTACAAGTCGTTGCAACGGAAGTTGGTTGAAGATCAGGTGGACGTATTTGTGCTGACCCAGCAAAGCCAACAGGCATTCCACAAGTGCTTGCAAGGATTTACATGGGTTCCGATGCAAAGCTTTGAGTTCAACTTCCACACGATGCAGTGGGTATGTGACTAATTTCTCGCCAAGCAACTGAAGGGCGCCCAAGATTTTTTGGGCGCCCGAAGGTACTGTCATGTGTGGACGGCTCCTT
>DLQI01000128.1 GCA_002478745.1 Rhodobacteraceae bacterium UBA7436
ATGGAGCGATGAAAACCAAACTGATTGAGGGTAAGGTTGAACGGTCCTCATGGCGCGTTGGGTCGGCTGGTGTAACTACGTTGCAGGTTCTTGCCCCCTTACGTGACCAGCTGATTGAAGTTGGATATGAAGTTGTGCTGGACTGTGACCAAAACACTTGTGGTGGTTTTGATTTCCGGTTCGGTACAGAGGTGCTGCCAGCACCGGATATGTATGTGAATATTCGGGCCTTTCGATTTTTGACTGCTGCCAAACCAAACGGTGCATCCCCCTCGGAAGTGGTAAGCTTACTTGTCAGCACATCGGGGACGGCGGCATTTGTTCAGATCATTCAAGCGGGATCAAAGAGTGGTCAAAAGGTTGCCGTTACGGTGAGTGGTACTGTTCCGACATCAACTTCTAGTGGGTTGCCGACAGGCGTCGATTTGAAAAGCAACCTTTTGCGCACAGGGTCGGTTGTGCTGAACGACCTGGCATTTGCATCTGGAACTTCAGATTTGGGGCAAGGACCTTTCCCAGTTCTAGATGAGTTGGCAGCTTTCTATAAAAGCCGTGATGATATTCGGATTGTTTTGGTGGGGCACACGGACAGCGATGGGGCTTTGGACTTCAATATTGAATTGTCCAAACGTCGCGCGGCGTCTGTTCGTAAACGATTGCTTGATGAATACGGGTTGGATGCTGCCCGTATTTCGGCCGAGGGCAACGGCTTTTTAGGGCCAATTCGCTCGAACCTAGATGCCGAGGGTCGCAAAGCGAACCGTCGGGTCGAGGCAGTAATCTTGCCGCTTCGCTAGCCCCTTGGTGGTCACAAATTTAACCTATTTTCTAAAAGGGAAAAGGCCCCGATACATAAAGCATCGAGGCGAGTTGTTTTCCGAGGGGAGTTGGAAAAGTTTACCAGTCGGCAGGGCCTTTGTCGGCAAAGGCGTGCGCTAGGAAGTCGATGAATGCCCGTACTTTGGGCTGAGTAAAACGGCCCGGTGAGTATACGGCGTAGATACCTTGGGTGTCTACTGGAAGATCAGGAATGGCGTCCTCAATCAGTCCCTGGCGCATCGCATCAGCGTAAAGAAAGCTGGGGAGATATGCGATGCCAAGGCCTGAGATTGCGGCGTTCAACAAAGATTGACCATCGTTGACAGACAGCCAACCAGCGGTCCGAACTTGACGCTTTTCACCGGACGGTGCAGTTAGCTTCCACATGTTGCCACTGCTTTGGTTCGAATAGTGCAGTAGCTTGTGATCATTTAAATCGTCGATTTTTTCCGGACGGCCATATTTTTCGAAATAGCCGGGGGATGCGATCATACGTTGGGTTGTTTCGGTCAATTTGCGAGCACGCAAGCTGCTGTCTTCCAACTCACCAATACGAACGGCCATATCAAAGCCTTCCGAAATCAACTCAACATAACGATTGTTCAGAACCATGTTCACCGTGATGTCAGGAAAGTCTTCAAGGAACTCTGACAACGCAGGAGACAAGTGGTTGACGCCAAAATCAGTCGCAACAGAGATGCGCAAAAGCCCAGAAGGGGCGGATTGCATCGATGTTACCAAAGCATCTGCTTCACCTGCATCATTCAAAACGCGGCGTGCACGATCGTAATAGGCAAGGCCAATTTCAGTTGGTGAAACACGTCGTGTTGTACGATTCAAAAGTCGTGCACCAAGGCGTGCCTCAAGGCTTGAGACGTGTTTGGATACAGCGGACTTGGAGATGCCCATTTTCTTGGCAGCGTCGGTAAACCCACCTTGGTCTACGACCGTGGCGAAAGCTTCCATTTCTGTCAGACGGTCCATGGGACGATCCCTTCAATAATTGTTCTATTGCTCGTTTGTTGAGAACATCTATTGACCCCAATCTGGGCAAGAACAGGGCACTGGTGGGATAATAAAGGGGTAATTGAGTGGATCGTTCATGGCATGGAAACAGCGGAACAGTCTGTTTCTGATTTGGGAGATTGATGGCTCACATTGCTAAAAAAGCGATGTGAGCCATGTTTTCATAGGGATTCTGCATTAAAGCGTTGCGGCCAATCGCGTACCCTGATCAATCGCACGCTTGGCATCCAGCTCTGCGGCGACATCAGCACCGCCGATGACATGGCAGTTTTTGCCTTGTGCGATCAATGCGTCTGCAAGGCTGCGTTCAGGGGTTTGGCCTGCACACATGACGATTGTATCGACCTCGATCAATGTTGGGTTTTCACGTGCCTCACCAAAAGACACATGCAGACCGTCAACATCGATACGTTCGTAATTGACGCCACCTACGAAATTCACATTCTTCATCTTAAGTGCAGAACGATGGATCCAGCCTGTGGTTTTGCCTAAACGTTTGCCGTGTTTTTCGGCTTTGCGCTGCAGCAACGTTATTTCGCGCGCTGACGGCTCTGGCTGGGGCCCTTCCGGGGCCAAGCCACCGCGGTGCTCTGCAGGATCAGACACACCCCATTCTTTCATCCAAGCCGGCAAATGCTCTGTCGGGCTGTCGCCCTCATGTGCCAAGAATTCGCAGATGTCGAAACCAATGCCACCAGCACCGACCACTGCGACACGTTTGCCGACTGCCACCTTATGGCGCAATACATCGATGTAGTTGACCACGTTGTTGCCATCTTGGCCCGGGATGTTGGTGTCACGTGGCAGAACGCCAGTGGCGATAATTACCTCGTCAAAACCAACTAGGTCTTCGGCTAAGATAGTTTTACCTAGTTTGGTTTCGATCTTTAGCTCGGCGATCATTGTGCGGTACCAATCGACCAGTCCCCAAAACTCTTCTTTGCCGGGGACTTGTTTGGCCATATTCAATTGGCCACCAATTTCGTCTGATTTGTCGAAGATCGTAACCGTGTGTCCGCGCTCGGTTGCAGCAATGGCAGTCGAAAGGCCAGCAGGACCAGCCCCGACAATAGCAATTGTCTTTTTTGTGGCCGCATCAGGTAACGTTAACTCAGTTTCATAGCAGGCGCGCGGGTTCACTAAACATGATGATATTTTGCCGCCAAATGTGTGATCCAAACAGGCCTGATTGCATGCGATGCAGGGCGCGATTTGATCTGCCTTGCCGTTCATAGCTTTGGATACGAAATGTGCATCAGCCAACATTGGGCGCGCCATAGAAACCATATCGGCGCAGCCTGTTGCCAATACTTCCTCACCAACTTGAGGCGTATTAATGCGGTTGGATGTAATGATTGGTATGTTCACCTGACCCATCAGTTTCTTGGTTATCCAAGAAAACGCCGCGCGGGGGACTGAGGTCGCAATAGTGGGAATGCGAGCCTCGTGCCAGCCAATGCCGGTGTTGATGATGGTTGCACCGGCCTCTTCAACGGCCTTGGCCAACTGTATGACTTCGTCAAAGGTTGATCCATTTGGGATCAGGTCGATCATTGAAAGACGATAGATGATAATGAAATCTGAACCAACGGCTTCACGGGTGCGTTTGACGACTTCAACTGGTAAACGCATTCTATTCTCATAGGATCCACCCCAGTGGTCTGTGCGCTTGTTTGTATGTGTGACAAGGAACTGATTTAGGAAATACCCCTCAGACCCCATGATTTCGACGCCGTCATATCCAGCTTTCTGTGCGCGCTGTGCCGTCGAGACGATATCGTTGATTTGCTTTTGGATACCGTCTTCATCCAATTCCGCTGGAGGGAAGGGAGAGATCGGGGATTTAACAGGGGAGGGCGCAACACACATCGGGCCATAAGCATAACGACCAGCGTGTAAGATTTGCATCGCAATTTTGCCGCCAGCATCGTGAACACGTTTAGTCACGACAGAATGGTTTTTGACATCTTCATCCGTGGTCATCATCGCGGCACCGGGCAAGACGGAACCTTCAAGGTTTGGGCCGATCCCGCCTGTGACCATCAAACCAACTTCACCGCGTGCCCGCTCTGCATAAAATTCAGCGACGCGGTTCCAATCCTTGGTTTCTTCAAGTCCAGTGTGCATGGACCCCATCAAAACNNCGATTTTTTAATGTGGTGAACCCAAGGTCCAGTGGTGCAAGTAAATTTGGATAATCAGACATGTTGATCCCCGTTGATCTGGTGTTTGACTGTAGATCACCCAAAGGCTGGGGGTATGTCACGCACTACGCCGCGTCATCGTGTTTGTGAAATAGCGCAACGCAGGGTAAGTCGTTGCAAAAGGAGATCACAATGACGCCTCAAGAGATTGAAAAGCTGCCCTACCGCCAGAACGTAGGCCTGATGGTACTAAATGAAGCCGGTGATGTGTTCGTTGGACAGCGTAAAGACAACAATGTTGCTGCATGGCAAATGCCTCAAGGTGGCATTGATGAGGGCGAAGATGCACAAGTCGCTGCATTGCGTGAACTTGAGGAAGAAACGGGGATCACAACTGATTTGGTTGCTGTTGTCGCCGTGAGCGACGGTTGGATTCCCTACGACCTGCCACACAACCTTGTGCCGAAGCTATGGAAAGGTCGCTACCGTGGCCAAGAGCAAAAGTGGTTTCTGTTGCGCTTCCATGGCTCTGATAATCAGGTGAACATCCAGACAGAGCATCCCGAGTTTTCTAAGTGGCGCTGGCTCAAAACTGATGAACTTGTAGATAATATCGTACCGTTCAAACGGGATGTTTATGTGAAGGTCATCGAAGAATTCAAACAGCATTTATAATGCATGCGTGATCGCCTTTGCCGCTCGTTAGATGCGATTAAGGCTGAATGATTGGAATGTGTGGGGCAATGCTGGTGTCCCACCCGTTACTTAGGCGTGGGTCATCGGCAACTTCCACTTGGCGACTGATCGCGGTGAAGCCACTTCTGATGTAGAAGTTCAGCGCTGCGGGGCTGTCGATTGTACAGGTGTGTACATGAAACCTTGTGATGTCATGGTTCCAGGCAACATCAATCGCGTGGTTCATCAGATAACGACCTGCACCTGAGCTGATCAGCTCTTTGGTTAGGCCAAAAAATACCAGTTCACACTCACCTGCCGTACGGAAATCCAGTTCAAGCAGCGCGTGCTTTACGCCGTTTTTCATCAGTGTGAAGAAAACGACTTTGGGGTCATCGATGATCTTAGATAATTCTATTTCGCTCATATTGAGGCGCGAGAACCAAAGCCAGTCCTCCCCAACGCGGCGGTAAAGATCGCGATATTCATCAACTGTGATGTTTTCGATGAGGTGAAGTTCAATCCCATCAGGGGTTGGCACAGGGCGGGTATCCGCCCGTGTGCGCATTTCTAGATGGGTGACAACCATTGCCAACTTGCCTGTTGGCACTTCATGAAACCCATTGGTAAGCATCAATCGACCAAACCTTCGGCTTTGAACAGTGCCAAGATGTCTTGCTCAGGGCGTGGGCCGATATGGCTGATAACTTCGGCTGCACAGATGTTGCCCATGCGCCCACATGTCTCCAAATCACGATCCGTGGCCATGCCATAGATAAAGCCAGCAGCAAATTGATCGCCCGCGCCAGTCGCATCAACAGGAACGACTGTCTTCACAGGTACATCTACGCGCTCATCGCCACGAATGATTGTCACGCCGTCACCTGAACGTGTGCAGACAACGAGCGGGCAAAGCGCAGCTGTTTTAGCAAGTGCGTCCTCTAGGTCGTCAGTTTCGAACAGGGATTTTACTTCTGCTTCATTGCCCATGACGAAATCAAGTTCATCTCCAATCATGCGCAAGAAATCTGCACGATGGCGATTAACACAGAACGGATCAGAAATCGCGATGCCTGCTTTGCCGCCAGCGGCACGGGTCAGACGAGAAGCTTGTAGAAACGCTTCTTTGCCTGCGTCTTTGTCGAACAGGTAACCCTCCAAGAACATGATGGCGGCATTCCCTGCTACATCCTCAGACACATCTTTTGGGCCAAGGTTGGTTGAGATGCCAAGGTAGGTGTTCATGGAACGCTCACCGTCCGGCGTGACGAATATCATGCAACGCGATGTAGGTAAATCTTCGTCAGTTGCAGGGGCGTTCACAAAATCAGTGCCTTCGTCGATCATGGATTTTGCGTAGAAGTTGCCCAAAGCGTCGTCACGAACCCGCCCGATGAATGCAGTCTTCAAACCCAAGGAACCAACACCAGCAACGGTGTTCGCAACCGAACCACCAGAGGTCTGAACACTTTGGTCAATTTTGTTGAACAAGGCTTCGCTGCGGTCTTGGTCGACCAATTGCATAATGCCTTTTTCGATGCTCATTTCATTTAAAAAGGCGTCGGTGGATTGTGTGATAACATCAACGACGGCGTTGCCGATGCCGACAACTTGATACTTGGTCATAGGTTTTTTTCCTCAAACGGGCAGAGATCGCGGATTAAGCATGTACCGCACAATGGTTTGCGGGCTTTGCAGTGATAACGCCCATGTAGGATCAACCAATGATGGGCGTGAAGCTGAAAATCAGCGGGGATGTTATCTTCAACAGCGCGTTCGACTGCATCAACGGTTTTACCAGGCGCAATACCGGTGCGATTTCCGACGCGAAAAATGTGGGTATCTACGGCTTGGGCCGGTTGGTGCCACCACATGTTCAGCACGACATTGGCGGTCTTACGTCCAACACCGGGCAAAGATTGCAACGCTGCACGTGAATTGGGGACTTCGCCATTGTAGTCGTCGACTAAGATCTGGCTCAGCTTGATAACGTTTTTCGCCTTTTGGCGAAACAGACCGATTGTTTTGATGTGTTCCGTCAGACCCTCGACACCTAGATCCAGCATCTTCTGCGGGCTATCTGCGATCTGGAACAGTGCGCGGGTGGCTTTGTTTACGCCTACATCTGTTGCTTGCGCAGATAAGGCAACCGCGACAACCAATGTGTAAACGTTGACATGTTCCAATTCCCCTTCGGGCTCCGGAGCAATATCTTGAAAGCGCGTGAATATTTCGCGGATGGTATGATAGTCGAGCTGTTTTGCCATAGTGTTCCTATGCCTGTTTGTCTGGGCTGCTGCAACCTTTGCGCAAAAAACGGGTCGATTGGGGGCGGCGAAAACGCTAGTTATTATTCATGGTACATATTGATGAAGAACACAGCGGCTACCACTACAACGTTATGCGGCGCGCGATTGAGTTGATTGATGCGGCAGAGGACAATTTGTCCCTTGAAGATATGGCCGCGCAGATGGGCATGAGCCCCGCGCATTTTCAGCGTGTGTTCAGCCGATGGGTGGGCGTGTCGCCGAAACGGTACCAACAGTATTTGACTTTGGGCCACGCCAAATCGCTGCTACATAATCAATTTTCAACGGTCGAGACTGCACATGCGAGCGGTCTTTCTGGAAGCGGCAGGTTACATGACTTGTTTTTGAGGTGGGAGGCCATGAGCCCGGGCGAATATGCAAAGCGTGGTGCGGGTTTGAAGATTTACTGGGGATGGTTTGATACTGCATTTGGTCGCGCAATTGTTATGGGTACGGACCGTGGAATCTGTGGCTTAGGCTTTGCGGCGGAATTGGGCGAACAGGCGGCTTTCGATGATCTGCGTGATCGTTGGCCGAACGGCAAGTATGAAGAAGCCCCGGAACGGCTGGACGCATGGGTGCAGACGGCTTTTGGTAATATTGACATCGCTGGTACCAAGGCTCCACTTCTGCTGATCGGCGCGCCGTTTCAAGTCAAAGTTTGGGAAGCGTTGTTGAATGTGCCGTCGGGCCAAGTCACGACATACTCCCATATCGCGGAGGCGGTCGGTAATCCAAAGGCTGTGCGTGCAGTGGGTACGGCGATCGGGCGCAATCCTGTCAGTTGGTTGATCCCTTGCCATCGTGCGTTACGTAAAACTGGTGCGATGGGTGGGTACCATTGGGGGCTTCCAATGAAGCGCGCGATGCTGGCTTACGAAGGGGCACAATCGGAAGCTTAGTCAGCGAGATGTTGCCGATTGAATTTTCCCCTTACTTTGATGTGCGGCTTCGAGCTTATATATGAGCCATACAATGATGCCCTGCCCGAACGGGGCCGCAACTTTGAAGGCAGTATAATATGAATTTTATGAAAACTCCGATTATTTTGGCAGTGTGCAGTACGTTTGCATTGGGTGCCTGTACCGATCCTGCGGTGCTGGGTAACAATCCAGATGATCCGAACCGCAAAACCAAACAAGGTGCTTTAATAGGTGCCGCGAGTGGCGCGTTGCTTGGCGCGTTGGTTAGCAAAGATGGCAAACGGGGCGATCGTGCAATTGCAGGCGCATTTGTTGGCGGTGCGGTTGGCGCTGGTGTAGGTTTTGGCCTTGATAAACAAGAGGCGGATTTGCGCCGCGATTTGGGCAATGACAACGTGACGATTCAAAACACGGGTGATCGTTTGATCGTTACCTTGCCTCAGGACATTTTGTTTGCCACAGACAGCTTTGCAGTGCGCAGTGATCTGCGCCGCGATTTGAACACTGTTGCAAGTAATTTGCAGGCCTATCCAGATTCAACAATTCAAATTGTTGGTCACACTGACAGTGATGGTGATGCTGCCTACAACCAACAACTTAGCGAACGTCGCGCCAACTCGGTCGCAGATGTCCTGCTAGATGCTGGCATTCCTTTCTCGCGCATACAAACCTTTGGTCGCGGTGAAAGCCAACCATTGGCCAGCAACCTTGATCCAGCGGGCAAATCGGAAAATCGTCGTGTTGAAATCGTGATTTTGCCAAACGCTCAATAAGCTAAGCATATCAAATCAATTTAAAGGCTCCGATTTTTCGGGGCCTTTTTCGTTCCAGACTAGGTTTTTAGAACGCTGATCTCGATTAAATTTTGATCATGATCGCGGATATAGATCGACTGAATTGGACCAGTTGCACCTGTGCGAACGACAGGCCCTTCCTCAACGGCGATATCGTGAATCAAAAGATGTGCGATCCAATCAGAGAGTGGAGTGGTTGTTAAGAAACACAGATCTGCACTGCCTGCGGTTGGTTTCGCTGATTTTGGGTCAAATTCTGATCCGACTTCATGCAAATTGATCTTTTGATTGCCGAATTTCAGGGCCCACCTCTTTGTGCCATCGGCAACAGTAAAGCCCGTTGCCTGCATCCCAAGAACGTCTTGATAAAACCGACAGGTGTCAGAAATGTTGGCAACGGTTAAAACCAAGTGATCGAGGGCATTGACGCGAGGGGATTGTTCCATTGGTGGAATGTCCTTATTCATTTGATATGAATTTTGATCCAAGCAGAACAACAAGTCAAAGCGATGTTATGGACGCTGCACGCGCAAACGCGATGCAAGTGTCTTTAGGATTACCGCCCTCAATTGAAGCTGGCGATCCGTTGTTGCCATTTTTTCACCAACTGTACTTTTGGGAACCCCAACCGCCAACAGCGCTGGGACGTGATGGGCACCCAAAGGTAGGCGGGCTTGTGCCTGATATGGGTCGACCGCGCCGCATGTGGGCCGGTGGGCGGCTCAGGTTTGATACGCCTATTTTGACGGGCCGTCGTGCGACACGAACTTCATGCTGTGAAAATGCGCTGCACAAAGAGGGGCGCACGGGCCCCTTGGCATTTGTCACTTTACGCCATGAGGTTTGGCAGAATGACGTGCTGTGCCTAACTGAGTGGCAAGACTTGGTTTACCGCGAAGATCCCGATTTATCTGCACCCCGCCCAGCGGCCGTGGCCGCGGATAAAGACGAAGAAGAGCAGATTGAAATTAGCTTTGATACAACGATGCTGTTTCGCTATTCCGCGCTTACCTTCAATGGGCATCGTATCCATTATGATTTGGACTATGCGAAGGATGTTGAAGGGTATGATGGCCTAGTCGTACACGGGCCCCTGTTGGCACAACATCTAATGTTGATGGCACAGAGTTCTCTGGGTGATTTAAAAGAGTTCTCCTTCCGCGCCACGTCTCCATTGATGCATTATGAAACAGCAACGCTGTGCCGTAAGGGTCGCAAGTTGTGGGTGCGTGGGCCTGATGGTCGCCTTTGCATGACTGCGACCGCCTAAGGCTTTAGTGAGGCGCGAATATCAAAAATATCGGGAATGTTGTTACGATCCTCTAAAGCGAGATCGGCCATAACCTCCGCGATTTTTGGTGCCAACCCAAAGGCAATTTTGAAGCCGCCGTTTGCGACGAAATGATCAGGGCGATCCGGCAACGCACCCAGCATTGGTGCGCGTGTGCGCGAACGTGGCCGCAACCCAGCCCATCGTTCAATCACGGGTGCATCAGCCAAAACAGGCAGCGCAATGCGTATGCGGTCAATGATATCTTCGAGCTGCTCATCGGTTGATTTTGGATCGTCAAAATATCGCTCTGATGTGGACCCAACGCCAACGGTACCGTTTTCATGAGGGATCACATGTAGGTAATCGGCATATAGTTGTGGGGCATTGGGCATATCAAACTCTAGCAACGCGGCTTGTCCTTTTTCACCAGCACCTACTTCGTGTTGATATTCTTCGCCTAGGTCTGCCAACCCTTGCGCGCCAGTTGCCCAAATTGTTTTTCCAACGTCAGGCGCGTCGGTCACCACCTCGACGCCTTTGGACTGCAGCGCGGCGACCAATGCGGCGCAAGCCATGCGTGGATGCATGTGGGCGCTAAGGTCGTCGTGGATCAACATGCCGGTTGGGCTGCGTGGTTCCCAAGGGTTCGCTGGATCGGATGGAATTACGGACCACTGCGCATGGCCTTGCCAAAGCGTTTTTGCGGCCTCAGATCGCGCTTGGGACAGCTTTATGCCATTATCAGTGGCGATTGGCCGCAAGCGTCCCGTGCGCATGTAGCCGGTTCTAAGGCCGCCGTGTTCTGTCACCCTGTCCCAAAAGTCTTGGGCCATCAAAAGGCTTTCCAATTGAAACTGCTTTTTAGACTCCCACCGTTCAGGAACATGGGGCGATAGGGCACCAACAAGACTGCCACTGCTGCCAAAGGCAGGCCCATTGGGGTCAACCAGACGTACCTTAGCACCCCGCAAGGTACATGCCCACGCGATGGATAACCCCAAGATACCCGCGCCTCGGATGGTAATGTCAGCCGTTGTCAAAGTGATCGCCTTTCTTCACAGTCGCCCAAAATCGAAGTTCCGCTTATGAGATAGATATAGGGCAAGTCAATGCAGGACCAACAAGCAGATCTAGAATGGCGCGATAGCGGCGTTCCTGTCTCCAACCAGTTTGATGACCCTTATTTCAGTTTGGATAATGGGTTGGAGGAAACGCGGCATGTCTTTTTGACGGGCAATGAATTGCCCACGCGGTTTTGTGATGGCTTTCACATTGGGGAGTTAGGCTTTGGTACGGGGTTGGGGTTCTTAACTGCGGTCCAGGCTTGGCTGGCGTCTGAAACCAAAGGGCATTTGCACTTCACCAGTTTTGAGGCGTTCCCCATGACAGATCTGGAAATGGAACGTGCGTTGTCCGCATTCCCAGAACTTGCAGAGTTAGCGGCCCCTTTGGTGCGCCATTGGGGGGCGAAATTGCAACCCATCCAATACGCGCCAAATATTACACTGAACGTGATCATTGGCGATGCACGCGAAACCTTGCCCCAATGGCATGGCAAAGTGGATGCGTGGTTTTTGGATGGCTTTTCGCCTGCCAAGAACCCCGAGCTATGGACCCCAGAATTGATGCAGGCGGTTGGGGATCATACGACTGCAAACGGGACCGCAGCCACTTATACGGCGGCGGGATTTGTACGCAGGGGATTGTCAGACGCTGGTTTCCACGTACAACGGATTAAAGGCTATGGGCGTAAACGGCATATGACCGTAGCGCAATTTGGAGTTCCAGTAATATGAATAACCCCCGCGCAGGCATTATGCTGATGGTCGCAGCGACATTCGTGTTTGCGGTCCAAGATGGAATTTCACGCCACTTGGCCAGCGAATACAATGTGCTGATGGTGGTGATGATCCGCTATTGGTTCTTTGCATTTTTTGTCATGACAATTGCGTCTCGTGGCGCTGGCGGGCTGCGCGCGGCGGCCCATTCCAAACAGCCGATATTGCAGATAGGGCGTGCTGTTCTACTGGCTGCCGAAATCTGCGTTGCGATTTTGGCGCTTACGTACTTGGGACTGGTTGAAACACTCGCGATCTTTATTTGCTACCCATTGATGGTCGCTGCTCTTTCTGGGCCAGTATTGGGTGAACAAGTTGGATGGCGGCGCTGGGCGGCGATTGCAGTTGGGTTTGTTGGGGTCTTGATCATCCTTCAGCCAGGTATTGGCGTGTTTGATGTTGTGGCGATCTTGCCACTTATCTCTGCGATCATGTTTGCGCTTTATGCATTGCTCACACGATACGCTGCGCGCCTCGACAGCACCGCCACCAGCTTTTTCTGGACGGGTACAGTGGGCAGCGTTTTCATGACCTGTGTAGGGATTTGGTGCTGGGAACCGATGATTTCATCTGATTGGGTTTGGATGGCAGCATTGTGTGTCACTGGCGCGTTTGGACACTGGTTGCTGATCAAGTGTTACGAGACAGCAGAAGCCAGCGCGGTTCAGCCATTCGCCTATTTCCATCTTGTGTTTGGTGCGATGATCGGCGTGACGGTCTTTGGAGAGATGATTGCGTTGAACGTCAGTATTGGTGCAGCGATTGTTGTCGGTGCGGGCCTATTCACCTTTTGGCGCGAACGGCAGCAAACTTGATCCCTTCAGTTCTTCTGTGAACCCGATTGGCAGCGCTGTTTTTCCCAAACGGGCGCGATAAATCGGCAGGCTTTCGGTGACGCGCATCACGTAGTTGCGCGTTTCCCTAAACGGGATGTGTTCAATCCAGTCCACAACATCCGTACGGCCACGCGGATCGCCATATTGTTCTGCCCAGCGGATTGGGCGGCTGGGGCCAGCGTTATAGGCGGCGGACATCATGACAACGTTCCCTTTAAATCGCCCTGCCAATGTGGATAGAAATGCAGCACCCAGATCGGAATTGTAATCGGGGTCTTGGGTCAGTCTTGCGGTTGAATGTTCTTCGCTACGGCCAAGTTTCCCTGCAACCTCTTGCGCAGTGGCAGGCATAATCTGCATCAATCCGCGGGCACCCACGCCACTTTGAACCTTGGAGTCAAATTCGCTTTCGCGTCGGGCAATGGCTAATACCATCTCTGTAGCCATGGGCAGGTCGCGTTGCGCCACAGGATGCAAAGCATAATAAGGTTCGGTCAAAGTGATCGCGCGTTGTGCTACGCGCTTTCCTATCATCACTGCCAAGTGTGGCTGCCCCATATCAATGGCTGCTTGGCCCAACTGTGTCGCTTGATCACGATCAAGGCGCTCGGCCAGATGGGTCCAGAAACGTTCGGCAATGTCCAATTCACCTGATGCTTGAAGCAGGAGACCGGCTTGAAATAGAGGCTCTTGTGCGAGGGCAGAACCGCGCCAATTAGGGACAGCACTGCTGCCACCTAAATCAACGTCAAAAGGCAATCCTGCACGTTCTGCGGCCAACAATCCATAAAACGAAGTTTGGTGCTGTGCAGCGTTTGTATACGCTTGATCCGCTTGGGCCGGATCATCGAGTGCATCATAAGCGCGCCCGATCCAATATCCTGCGCGGCCCTTTGAAATCGGCGAAAGGATCGCTTTGTCAAAACGCAGGAAATGTCCCAGCGCGGTGACAGGGTCATTCAATTTTCGCAGTGCGATATAACCGGACAACCATTCAAG
Organism: Rhodobacteraceae bacterium UBA7436; assembly: GCA_002478745.1. Taxonomy (GTDB): domain Bacteria; phylum Pseudomonadota; class Alphaproteobacteria; order Rhodobacterales; family Rhodobacteraceae; genus Ascidiaceihabitans. The sequence goes on from DLQI01000128.1 coordinate 13,637, forward strand.
ATCGGCAAAGGCGGACCCTTCCGTTAGGTAGTGGCGCGAAGCCAATTGGTAGGCCAGATTTGGGTCACCATCACGCATTTCATCACGGGCAAGCGAACGGCGGCGATTGGACCATTTTTGGGGTTGGCCCAAGGCAGCCGCGCTTGTTGATTGATCACGCAGCAACGCCTTGGCATCAGCGCGGTTGCCTTTACGTGCACGCCAAACAAACCGGTCATATTGCAGGCCAGCATCACCGCCCAAAGCTGGGGGTACTTTGTTAATCAGGCGGTTCACGTTGTCATCTAGGTTTTGTAACGAAAGGCGGGCAACCGCTAAGGCCCGCTGTCCTTCATCGACGAGTTCTAGCATGCGACGGGCGTCGGCGGCCTGAACGTCCCACAGCATATTAGATAGACGCGCCTTGTGATGCGGTTTTAGCAGATCAGCATATGTAGATAGGAACAGCGCATGGTTGGTTTCGCTCATCCGCATCGTGCGCCACGCAAGGACGATATCGGCCTCAAACGATTGTCCCAGCGAACGCTTAGCATCAGCGTATGCCAATACCCCTCGTGGCGTTTGGGGGGCGTTTTGGGCAAAGAACGACTGGACGTTGGCGGACCCTGCATCCAACATAACCTTTTCAGATTGCCGACGCAGATATGCCTCGCCCGGCCAATCAGGCCGCCGTTCTAAAAACGCAGCCACATCATCATAATTTCCGCGTCCCGCACGCAGGCGATGCCACTCTACAACATCTGCCGCAACGTCACCATCACGGGAGGCTATTCTAGCTGCATTTTCCCAATTTCCAGCACGCACAGCGTCCATTGCCCAGCCCAATGGGCGTGGGCGTTCGGCCACAGCTGGGGCCGCAAGCGCAAATATCAGGGTCATAGCGACCGCAAAGCGTGACTTCACTTGCATTTCCTATCGGTCAAAGGCTAGAGCCTTGCAACATATCGCTTAAGTTTCGATCTTCAACTCACGATCGGGGCATAGGCGGTTCACAGGCCATTTGCCGGCCATCAATGAAAAAAGGAGCGTGACTATGTTTAAAGGTTCTATGCCTGCCCTCATCACGCCGTTTCAGAACGGCGAGCTGGATCTGGATACACTGAAAAAGCTGGTTGAATGGCACATTTCAGAAGGAAGCCACGGGCTCGTCCCTGTTGGCACCACTGGTGAAAGCCCAACCCTAACCCATGAAGAGCACGAAACAGTCATCGCGACAGTTGTGAAGGCCGTTGCTGGCCGCATCCCTGTGGTGGCTGGTGCTGGGTCTAACAACACCGTTGAGGCGATGCGCCTTGTGCAGTTCGCAGCCGAAGCTGGTGCGGACGC
>DLQI01000129.1 GCA_002478745.1 Rhodobacteraceae bacterium UBA7436
GTGCATGGACCCCATCAAAACGCGGTTTTTCAATGTGGTGAACCCAAGGTCCAGCGGTGCAAGTAAATTTGGATAATCCGACATGTTGATCCCCGTTGATCTGGTGTTTGACTGTTGATCACCCAAAGGCTGGGGGTATGTCACGCACTACGCCGCGTCATCGTGTTTGTGAAATAGCGCAACGCAGGGTAAGTCGTTGCAAAAGGAGATCACAATGACACCTCATGAGATTGAAAAGCTGCCCTACCGCCAGAACGTAGGTCTAATGGTGCTGAACGAAGCCGGTGATGTGTTCGTTGGACAGCGTAAAGACAACAATGTTGCTGCATGGCAAATGCCCCAAGGTGGCATTGATGAGGGCGAAGATGCACAAGTTGCTGCATTGCGTGAACTTGAGGAAGAAACAGGGATTACGCCAGATTTGGTGACCGTGGTTGCCGTGAGTGACGGCTGGATTCCCTACGACCTGCCACACAACCTTGTGCCGAAGCTATGGAAAGGTCGCTACCGTGGCCAAGAGCAAAAGTGGTTTCTGTTGCGCTTCCATGGCTCTGATAGTCAGGTGAACATCCAGACAGAGCATCCTGAGTTTTCTAAGTGGCGCTGGCTCAAAACTGATGAACTTGTAGATAATATCGTACCGTTCAAACGGGATGTTTATGTGAAGGTCATTGAAGAATTCAAACAGCATTTATAATGCATGCGTGATCGCCTTTGCCGCTCGTTAGATGCGATTAAGGCTGAATGATTGGAATGTGTGGGGCAATTCGGGTGTCCCATCCATTGCTTAGACGTGGGTCATCGGCAACTTCCACTTGGCGACTGATCGCTTTGAAGCCACTTCTGATGTAGAAATTCAGCGCTGCGGGGCTGTCGATTGTACAGGTGTGTACATGAAACCTTGTGATGTCATGGTTCCAGGCAACATCAATCGCGTGGTTCATCAGATAACGACCCGCACCTGAGCCGATCAGCTCATTGGTTAGGCCAAAAAATGCCAGTTCACACTCACCTGCCGTACGGAAATCCAGTTCAAGCAGCGCGTGCTTTGCACCGTTTTTCCTCAGTGTGAAGAAAACGACATTCGGATCATCGATGATCTTAGATAATTCTATTTCGCTCATATTGAGGCGCGAGAACCAAAGCCAGTCCTCCCCAACGCGACGGTAAAGATCGCGATATTCATCAGCTGTGATGTTTTCGATGGGGTGAAGTTCAATCCCATCAGGGGTTGGCACAGGGCGGGTATCCGCCCGTGTGCGCATTTCTAGATGGGTGACAACCATTGCCAACTTGCCTGTTGGCACTTCATGAAACCCATTCGTAAGCATCAGTCGACCAAACCTTCGGCTTTGAACAGCGCCAAGATGTCTTGCTCAGGGCGTGGGCCGATATGGCTGATAACTTCGGCTGCACAGATGTTGCCCATGCGTCCACAAGTCTCCAAATCACGGTCTGTTGCCATGCCGTAAATAAAGCCAGCAGCGAATTGATCGCCCGCGCCAGTGGCATCAACAGGAACAACTGTTTTTACAGGTACATCTACACGCTCATCGCCACGAATGATTGTCACGCCGTCACCTGAACGTGTGCAGACAACCAGCGGGCAAAGGGCTGCTGTTTTAGCAAGTGCGTCCTCTAGGTCGTCAGTTTCGAACAGGGATTTTACTTCGGCTTCATTGCCCATGACGAAATCAAGTTCATCACCAATCATGCGCAAGAAATCTGCACGATGGCGATTAACACAAAACGGATCAGAAATCGCGATGCCTGCTTTACCACCAGCGGCACGGGTTAAACGCGAAGCTTGTAGAAACGCTTCTTTGCCTGCGTCTTTGTCGAACAGGTAACCCTCTAAGAACATGATGGCGGCATTGCCCGCTACATCCTCAGAAACATCTTTTGGGCCAAGGTTGGTTGAGATGCCAAGGTATGTGTTCATAGAACGCTCACCGTCTGGCGTGACGAAAATCATGCAACGCGATGTTGGTAAATCTTCGTCAGTTGCTGGGGCGTTAACAAAGTCAGTGCCTTCATCGATCATGGATTTCGCGTAGAAGTTGCCCAAAGCGTCGTCACGAACCCGCCCGATGAATGCAGTCTTCAAACCCAGCGAACCAACACCTGCAACGGTGTTCGCAACCGAGCCACCAGAGGTTTGAATACTTTGGTCAATCTTGTTGAACAAGGCTTCGCTGCGGTCTTGGTCGACCAATTGCATAATGCCTTTGTCGATGTTCATTTCATCCAAAAAGGTGTCGGTTGATTGTGTGATAACGTCAACAACTGCGTTGCCGATACCGACAACTTGATACTTGGTCATAGGTTTTTTTCCTCAAACGGGCAGAGATCGCGGATTAAGCAAGTACCGCACAATGGTTTGCGGGCTTTGCAGTGATAACGCCCATGTAGGATCAACCAATGATGGGCGTGAAGCTGAAAGTCAGCGGGGATGTTATCTTCAACAGCGCGTTCGACGGCATCAACGGTTTTACCAGGGGCAATACCGGTGCGATTTCCGACGCGAAAAATGTGGGTATCTACAGCTTGGGCCGGTTGGTGCCACCACATGTTCAGCACGACATTGGCAGTCTTACGTCCAACACCGGGCAAAGATTGCAACGCTGCTCGTGAATTGGGGATTTCGCCATTGTAGTCGTCGACTAAAATCTGGCTCAGCTTGATCACGTTTTTCGCCTTTTGGCGAAACAGACCGATTGTTTTGATGTGTTCCGTCAGACCCTCGACACCTAGATCCAGCATCTTCTGGGGGGTATCTGCGATCTGGAACAGTGCGCGGGTGGCTTTGTTTACGCCCACATCTGTAGCTTGCGCAGACAAGGCAACCGCGACAACCAATGTGTAAACGTTGACGTGTTCCAATTCCCCTTCGGGCTCTGGAGCAATATCTTGAAAGCGCGTAAATATTTCGCGGATGGTATGATAGTCGAGCTGTTTTGCCATAGTGTTCCTATGCCTGTTTGTCTGGGCTGCTGCAACCTTTGCGCAAAAAACGGGTCGATTAGGGGCGGCAAAAACGCTAGTTATTATTTATGGTACATATTGATGAAGAACACAGCGGCTACCACTACGACGTTATGCGGCGCGCGATTGAGTTGATTGATGCGGCAGAGGACAATTTGTCCCTTGAAGATATGGCCGCGCAGATGGGCATGAGCCCTGCGCATTTTCAGCGTGTGTTCAGCCGATGGGTGGGCGTCTCCCCGAAACGGTACCAACAGTATTTGACTTTGGGCCATGCCAAATCGCTGCTACACAATCAATTTTCAACGGTAGAAACTGCACATGCGAGTGGTCTTTCTGGAAGCGGCAGCTTGCATGACTTGTTTTTGAAGTGGGAGGCTATGAGCCCGGGTGAATATGCAAAGCGTGGTGCGGGTTTGAGTATTTACTGGGGATGGTTTGATACCGCATTTGGTCGCGCAATTATTATGGGTACGGACCGTGGCATCTGTGGCTTAGGCTTTGCGGCGGAATTGGGCGAAAAGGCGGCTTTTGATGATCTGCGTGATCGTTGGCCGAACGGCAAGTATGTAGAAGCCCCCGAACGGCTGGACGCATGGGTGCAAACTGCTTTTGGCAATATTGATATCGCGGGCGCTAAGGCTCCACTTCTGCTTATCGGCGCGCCGTTCCAAGTTAAAGTTTGGGAAGCTTTGTTGAATGTGCCGACGGGCCAAGTCACGACATACTCCCATATCGCGCAGGCAGTCGGTAATCCAAAGGCGGTCCGTGCAGTGGGTACGGCGATCGGGCGCAATCCTGTCAGTTGGTTGATCCCTTGCCATCGTGCGTTGCGTAAAACTGGTGCGATGGGGGGGTACCATTGGGGACTGCCGATGAAGCGCGCGATGTTGGCTTACGAAGGGGCACAATCGGAAGTTTAGTCAGCGAGATGTTGCCGATTGAATTTTTCCCTTACTTTGATGTGCGGCTTCGAGTTTATATATAAGCAATAGAATGACGCCCTGCCCGAACGGGGCCGCAACTTTGAAGGCAGTATAAAATGAAATTTATGAAAACTCCGATTATTCTAGCGATGTGCAGTACCTTTGCGTTGGGCGCTTGTACGGATCCATCTCTCTTGGGTAACAATCCAGATGATCCTAACCGTAACACAAAACAAGGTGCCCTTTTGGGTGCGGCCAGCGGTGCGTTGCTTGGCGCGTTGGTTAGTAAAGATGGTAAGCGCGGCGATCGTGCGCTCGCAGGTGCTCTGGTTGGTGGCGCAGTTGGCGCTGGTGTGGGCTATGGTCTTGACCAACAAGAAGCAGACTTGCGACGTGATTTGGGCAACGACAACGTTTCCATTCAGAACACAGGCGATCGTTTGATCGTGACACTGCCGCAGGACATTTTGTTCGCAACAGACAGTTTTGCAGTGCGCAGTGATTTGACGCGTGACCTGAACACGGTCGCCAGCAATTTGCAGGCATACCCGAATTCAACAATTCAAATTGTTGGCCATACCGACAGTGATGGTGATGCAGCGTATAACCAACAGCTTAGTGAACGCCGCGCCAATGCCGTCGCAGATGTATTGCTGGATGCGGGAATTCCGTTTGAGCGTATTCAAACATTTGGTCGTGGCGAAAGCCAACCTTTGGCAAGCAACCTTGACCCAGCGGGTAAATCACAAAATCGTCGTGTTGAAATTGTGATTTTGCCTAACGCTTAATAGGCTGCAAATGCAGAGTTATTTAAAGGCTCCGGTTGCTCGGGGCCTTTTTGTTTCAGATTAAGTTTTTTGAACGCTGACTTCGATTGAATTCTCATCAGGATCACGGATGTAAATTGAATGAATAGGGCCGGTGGCTCCTATGCGTGCGATAGGTCCTTGCAGGATGGCTATATGGTGAGCCGAAAAATGCCTAATCCAATCTTCGAGCGGTGTTGAGGTTAAGAAACATAAATCCGCACTGACCGCCGTTGGATGGGCGGACTTCGGGTCAAACTCCGATCCAACCTCATGCAGATTGATCTTTTGTCGTCCGAATTTCAGCGCCCACCGCCGCGTACCATCTGCAACAATAAATGTTTCTGCCTGCATCCCAAGAACGTCTTGATAAAACCGACAGGTGTCAGAAATGTTGGTAACAGTTAAAACCAAGTGATCGAGGGCATTGACGCGAGGGGATTGTTCCATGGGTGGAATGTCCTTATCCATTTGATATGAATTTTGATCCAAGCAGAACTACAAGTCAAAGTGATGTTATGGACGCGGCACGCGCAAACGCGATGCTAGTGTCTTTGGGATTGCCGCCTTCTATCGAAACTGGCGATCCGTTGTTGCCATTTTTTCACCAACTGTACTTTTGGGAGCCCCAGCAGCCAACAGCGCTGGGCCGTGATGGGCACCCAAAGGTAGGCGGGCTTGTGCCTGATATGGGTCTACCGCGCCGCATGTGGGCCGGTGGGCGGCTTAAGTTTGATACGCCAATCTTGATAGACATTCCCGCGACACGAACCTCATGGTGTGAAAATGCGCTGCACAAAGAGGGGCGCACGGGTCCCTTGGCATTTGTCACTCTACGCCATGAGGTTTGGCAGAATGATGTATTGTGCCTGACTGAGTGGCAAGATTTGGTTTACCGCGAAGACCCCGATTTATCTGCACCCCGCCCAGCTGCCTTGGCCGCGGATAAAGACGAAGAAGAGCAGATTGAAATTAGCTTTGATACAACAATGCTGTTTCGCTATTCCGCGCTTACCTTCAATGGGCATCGTATCCATTATGATTTGGACTATGCGAAGGATGTTGAAGGGTATGATGGCCTAGTCGTACACGGGCCACTGTTAGCACAACATCTAATGTTGATGGCACAGAGTTCTCTGGGTGAGTTAAAAGAGTTCTCCTTCCGCGCCACGTCCCCATTGCTGCATTATGAAACAGCCTCGCTGTGCCGTAAGAGTCGCAAGTTGTGGGTGCGTGGGCCCGATGGTCGCCTTTGTATGACTGCGAACGCCTAAGGATTTAGGGAGGCGCGAATATCAAAAATATCGGGAATGTTGTTACGATCATCTAAAGCGAGATCGGCCATAACCTCCGCGATTTTTGGTGCCAAGCCAAAGGCAATTTTGAAGCCGCCGTTTGCGACGAAATGATCAGGGCGATCTGGCAACTCACCCAGCATTGGTGCGCGTGTGCGCGAACGTGGCCGCAAGCCAGCCCATCGTTCAATCACTGGTGCATCAGCCAAAACGGGCAGCGCAATACGTATGCGGTCAATGATATCTTCGAGCTGCTCATCGGTTGATTTTGGATCGTCAAAATATCGCTCTGATGTGGACCCAACGCCAACAGTACCGTTTTCATGAGGGATCACATGTAGATAATCGGCATATAGTTGTGGGGCATTAGGCATATCAAACCTTAGCAACGCGGCTTGCCCTTTTTCGCCTGCACCCACCTCGTGTTGATATTCTTCGCTTAGGTCTGCCAACCCTTGCGCGCCAGTTGCCCAAATTGTTTTTCCAACGTCAGGCGCGTCGGTCACCACCTCGACGCCTTTGGATTGCAGCGCGGCGACCAATGCGGCGCAAGCCATGCGCGGATGCATGTGAGCACTCAGGTCGTCGTGGATCAACATGCCGGTGGGGCTGCGTGGTTCCCAAGGGTTCGCTGGATCGGATGGAATGACGGACCACTGCGCATGGCCCTGCCAAAGCGTTTTTGCGGCCTCTGATCGCGTTTGGGACAGCTTTATGGCATTATCGGTGGCGATTGGCCGCAAGCGTCCGGTGCGCATGTAGCCGGTTCTAAGGCCGCCGTGTTCTGTCACCCTGTCCCAAAAGTCTTGGGCCATCAAAAGGCTTTCCAATTGAAACTGCTTTTTAGACTCCCACCGTTCAGGAACATGGGGCGATAGGGCACCAACAAGACTGCCACTGCTGCCAAAGGCAGGCCCGTTAGGGTCAACCAGACGCACCTTAGCACCCCGTAAGGTACATGCCCACGCTATGGATAGCCCCAAGATACCCGCGCCTCGTATCGTAATGTCAGCCGTTGTCAAAATGATCGCCTTTCTTCACAGTCGCCCAAAACCGAAGTTCCGCTTATGAGATACATATAGGGCAAGTCAATGCAGGACCAACAAGCAGATCTAGAATGGCGCGACAGCGGCGTTCCTGTCTCCAACCAGTTTGATGACCCCTATTTCAGCTTGGATAATGGGTTGGAGGAAACGCGGCATGTCTTTTTGACGGGCAATGAATTGCCCCCGCGGTTTTGTGATGGCTTTCACATTGGGGAGTTAGGCTTTGGTACGGGGTTGGGGTTCTTAACCGCGGTCCAGGCTTGGATAGCATCTGAAACTAAAGGGCATCTGTACTTCACCAGTTTTGAGGCGTTTCCTATGACAGATCTGGAAATGGAACGCGCGTTGTCGGCATTCCCAGAACTGGCAGAGTTAGCGGTCCCTTTGGTGCGCCATTGGGGGGCGAACTTGCAACCCATCCAATACGCCCCAAATATTACGCTCAACGTAATCATGGGGGATGCACGCGAAACCTTGCCCCAATGGCATGGCAAAGCGGACGCTTGGTTTTTGGATGGCTTTTCGCCTGCCAAGAACCCCGAACTGTGGACCCCAGAATTGATGCAGGCGGTTGGGGATCATACAGCTGCAGACGGGACCGCAGCCACTTATACGGCGGCGGGATTTGTACGCAGGGGATTGTCAGACGCTGGTTTCCACGTACAACGAATTAAAGGCTATGGGCGTAAACGGCATATGACCGTTGCGCAATTTGGAGTTTCAGTTACATGAATAACCCCCGCGCAGGCATAATGCTGATGGTCGCAGCGACATTCGTGTTTGCGGTGCAAGATGGAATTTCTCGCCACTTGGCGAGCGAATATAATGTGCTGATGGTGGTGATGATCCGCTATTGGTTCTTTGCACTTTTTGTCATGACAATTGCATCTCGTGGCGCTGGCGGGCTGCGCGCGGCGGCCCATACCAAACAGCCGCTATTGCAGATAGGGCGTGCTGTTCTGCTGGCTGCCGAAATCTGCGTTGCGATTTTGGCGCTTACTTACTTGGGACTGGTTGAAACACTCGCGATCTTCATTTGCTATCCATTGATGGTCGCGGCTCTTTCTGGGCCGGTCTTGGGCGAGCAAGTTGGGTGGCGGCGCTGGGCCGCGATTGCAGTTGGGTTTGTTGGGGTCTTGATCATCCTTCAGCCAGGTATTGGCGTGTTTGATGTTGTGGCGATCTTGCCGCTTATCTCTGCGATCATGTTTGCGCTTTATGCATTGCTTACACGATACGCTGCACGTCTGGACAGTACGGCCACTAGCTTTTTCTGGACGGGTACAGTTGGTAGCCTGTTCATGACCTGTGTTGGGGTTTGGTTTTGGGAGCCGATGATTTCATCTGATTGGGTTTGGATGGCAGCATTGTGTGTCACTGGCGCTTTTGGACATTGGTTGCTGATCAAGTGTTACGAGACGGCAGAAGCCAGCGCGGTCCAGCCATTCGCATACTTCCATCTTGTGTTTGGTGCGATGATTGGCGTGACGGTCTTTGGTGAGATGATCGCGTTGAACGTCAGTATTGGTGCTGCGATTGTTGTCGCTGCAGGTCTATTCACCTTTTGGCGCGAACGGCAGCAAAGTTGACCCCTTTAGTTCTTCGGTGAAACCGTTTGGGAGCGCTGCCTTTCCCAAACGGGCACGATAAATCGGCAGGCTTTCGGTGACGCGCATCACGTAGTTGCGTGTTTCCCGAAACGGAATGTGTTCAATCCAGTCCACAACATCTGTACGGCCACGCGGATCACCGTATTGCTCTGCCCAGCGGATTGGGCGGCTGGGGCCCGCGTTGTAGGCGGCGGACATCATGACAACATTTCCTTCAAATCGCCCGGCTAATGTGGATAGAAATGCAGCACCCAGATCGGAATTGTAATCGGGATCTTGGGTCAGCCGCGCGGTTGAATGTTCATCGCTACGGCCAAGTTTTCCTGCAACCTCTTGCGCTGTAGCAGGCATAATCTGCATCAATCCGCGGGCACCCACGCCGCTTTGAACCTTGGGGTCAAATTCGCTTTCGCGTCGTGCAATGGCCAATACCATCTCTGTTGCCATGGGCAGGTCACGTTTCGCCACAGGATGCAAAGCATAATAAGGTTCGGTCAAAGTGATCGCGCGTTGTGCTGCACGTTTCCCTACCATCACTGCCAAATGTGGTTGCCCCACATCAATGGCTGCTTGGCCCAACTGTGTCGCTTGATTACGATCAAGGCGCTCGACCAGATGGGTCCAGAAACGTTCGGCAATGTCCAATTCACCTGATGCTTGAAGCAGGAGGCCTGCTTGAAATAGAGACTCTTGTGCAAGGGCAGAACCGCGCCAATCAGGGACAGCACTGCCACCACCTAAGTCAACGTCAAAAGGCAAGCCTGCACGTTCTGCGGCCAATAATCCATAAAACGAAGTTTGGTGCTGTGCAGCGCTTGTATACGCTTGATCCGCTTGGGCCGGATCATCGAGTGCATCATAAGCGCGCCCGATCCAATATCCTGCGCGGCCCTTTGAAATCGGCGAAAGGATCGCTTTATCAAAGCGCAGGAAATGTCCCAGCGCGGTGACAGGGTCATTCAATTTTCGCAGTGCAATGTAACCAGACAACCATTCAAGATCGGCAAAGGCGGACCCTTCCGTTAGGTAGTGGCGCGAAGCCAATTGGTAAGCCAGCTTTGGGTCACCATCACGCATTTCATCGCGGGCAAGCGAACGGCGGCGATTGGACCATTTTTGGGGTTGGCCCAAGGCAGTCGCGCTTGTCGATTGATCACGCAGCAACGCCTTGGCATCAGCGCGGTTGCCTTTACGTGCACGCCAAACAAACCGGTCATATTGCAGGCCAGCATCACCGCCCAAAGCTGGGGGTACTTTGTTAATTAGGCGGTTCACGTTGTCATCTAGGTTTTGTAACGAAAGGCGGGCAACCGCTATGGCCCGCTGCCCTTCATCGACGAGTTCTAGCATGCGACGGGCGTCGGTGGCCTGACCGTCCCACAGCATATTGGATAGACGCGCCTTGTGATGCGGTTTTAGCAGATCAGCAGATGTAGATAGGAACAGCGCATGGTTAGTTTCGCTCATGCGCATCGAGCGCCACGCAAGGACAATATCGGCCTCAAACGGTTGTCCCAGCGAACGCTTAGCATCAGCGTATGCCAATACACCTCGTGGCGTTTGTGGGGCGTTTTGGGCAAAGAACGACTGGACGTTGGCGGGTCCTGAATCCAACATAACCTTTTCAGATTGCCTGCGCAGATATGCCTCGCCCGGCCAATCAGGTCGACGTTCTAAAAACGCAGCTACATCATCATAATTTCCGCTTCCCGCACGCAGGCGATGCCACTCCACAACATCTGCCGCAACGTCACCATCACGAGAGGCTATTCTAGCTGCATTTTCCCAATTTCCAGCACGCACAGCGTCCATTGCCCAACCCAATGGGCGTGGGCGTTCGGCCACAGCTGGGGCCGCAAGCACAAATATCAGGGTCATAGCGACCGTAAAGCGTGACTTCACTTGCATTTCCTATCGGTCAAAGGCTAGAGCCTTGCAACATATCGCTTAAGTTTCGATCTTCAACTCACGATCGGGGCATAGGCGGTTCACAGGCCATTTGCCGGCCATCAATGAAAAAAGGAGCGTGACTATGTTTAAAGGTTCTATGCCTGCCCTCATTACGCCGTTTCAGAACGGCGAGCTGGATCTGGATACACTGAAAAAGCTGGTTGAATGGCACATTTCAGAAGGGAGCCACGGGCTCGTTCCTGTTGGCACCACTGGTGAAAGCCCAACCCTAACCCATGAAGAGCACGAAACAGTTATCGCGACAGTTGTGAAGGCCGTTGCTGGCCGCATCCCTGTGGTGGCTGGTGCTGGGTCTAACAACACCGTTGAGGCGATGCGCCTTGTGCAGTTCGCAGCCGAAGCTGGTGCGGACGCAGCATTGGTCGTGACGCCGTATTACAACAAGCCAACACAACGTGGTTTGATCGCGCATTTCACTGCACTGCATGACTGCGCTGACATCCCAATTATCATCTATAATATCCCGGGCCGCTCTGTTGTCGATATGACACCTGCGACAATGGCTGAACTTGCCAAACTCCCACGTATAGTGGGCGTTAAGGACGCTACTGGCGATTTGGCACGGGTCTGTGATCAGCGTCTTGCATGCGGTTCTGACTTTATCCAATTGTCTGGCGAAGACGCCACGGCACACGGCTTTAACGCCCAAGGCGGCATAGGCTGTATTTCGGTCACAGCGAACGTTGCACCGGGGCTTTTGTCCAAGATGCAAACAGCATGTTTGGCGGGTGATTACGCGACTGCGCTTGAGATCCAAGACAAGGTTATGCCACTGCACAAAGCCATCTTTACAGAGCCAGGATTGGTCGGCGCGAAGTATGCAATGTCGCGCCTAGGTCTTTGCAGCGACGAGGTACGTTTGCCCCTCACAGAGTTGACAGACGAGACAAAAGCACTGCTTGATGCGGGGCTAAAGCACGCTGGCTTGCTGTAAATCAAGCAACAATTAATACTACAAAGGGCGGGGTTTTTCCCCGCCTTTTTTGTTGGTTTTCCAACGTTGGTATCGTGTCGGCATAACGTCGGTATTTGGTCGGTGGACGGATCGGTTAGGATTAGCCCAAGCGCACCGGCAATTTGTTTGCGGACAAGGTTTCTGCAATTCGATCATATACCAACCGGATTCGTTTTGAGGAATGAAGTTCCTTGTGCGTGGTCAGCCAATAGGGGACCGGAATGGGTTCCAGTTCGGGCAGCACCAATTTCATCTCCGGAAAGTGGTGCGCAATGTCGTCGGTCATGGCCGAAATCCCAAGCCCCTGACGGGCCATCTGCCAACCCACAAGACCACTGTCGCCCAAAACCCGGAGATTGGTTTGCGCGATGGGCAGCCCCCAGTTCTTGAGGAAATCCAACAACTCATCGTTTTCGCCTATGCCAACAAAATGCGCGGATTTTACGTCTTCCAAAGTTCTGATCGCGCCGTGGCGTTCAAGGTAGGATTGGCTGGCGTAAATGCGCCCTTTGGCTTCGCAGACTTTGCGGCTGATCAGTTCAGGTTGTGTGGGGGCAACGTGGCGCACCGCGATGTCCGCCTCGCGGCGTTGCAGGTCTGATAAGGAATTTGAGGCCAGCACCCGTATGCGAATTTGTGGGGCGATCTTTTGCAGGTCCGCGACGATTTGGGGCATTACGTAATATGCAAACATATCGGTTGTTGAAACGCAGACATCCCCAGCCACAGATTGACCACGGCCTGAGGCCACCAAGGAGGCGCGGTTGGCTGCGTCACCCATGCCTTGCAGTTTGTCTAGCAAATCACGACCTGCTGGTGTGAGTTCAAGTTTGCGCCCGATCCGCTCAAACAGAACCAACTCAAGATTTTGTTCAAATGCAGCAACTTGGCGGCCCAGTGTTGGTTGCGTCAGGTTCAGCGCACGGGCCGCGGCGGAAAACGAGCCGGTTTCAGCGGTGGCCAAAAAGGCGCGTGCTTGGTTCCAGTCGAAGTTTGAGGGCATGTGTTTCATGCATATATGCATACCACTCAGGCAATTGTTGGCAATTCCTAAGCATATCATACAAATGTTAGGGTTTAGGAAATAAAAAGGATCGATCATGACCAACGCAGCATTCTGGAACAAAGCAGCCCCAAAATACGCAAAAGATGCGATTGGTGACATGCCGGCGTACGAAGAGACCCTTGATCGGATGCGTGAAATCCTACAGCCTCATCACCGTGTTCTCGAGTTGGGGTGTGGGACGGGGTCAACAGCGCTTGAGTTGGCTGACAGTGTGGACCGCTATATTGCAACAGATGTCGCATCGAAAATGGTTGAAATTGCACAGGAAAAATTGACTGAACAATCGCCTCAGAACCTAAGCTTTGCAGTACAAGACGCGGGTGTGATGACGTCTGGATCCAACGATGTGGTCCTTGCGTTGAACCTTCTGCATCTTTTGCCTGATCTGGAAAACACGCTGGCTGAAATTTACAAAGCGCTGCCTTCAGGCGGTTTATTGATTTCAAAAACAGGATTGTTGAAAGATGGGCTATGGCTGTTGCCACTGGTGATCCCGTTGATGCGGGCCATTGGCAAAGCGCCGTTTGTGCGCAGCTTGAGCGAGAAAAGTTTGATTGTCTTACTAGAGAACGCTGGCTTTGAGGTTACCGAAAAGCTGGTTCAAAGTGGGATAGTTCCGCGGGTCTTTATCGTGGCGCAGAAACCGTAGATCTTATGAAGTAAAACGAACCTGTGCGGTGCCCATCAGGTACCGCACAGATTTTTTAGCGTTTGCCGTAGTACAGGCCGACGACGTGTTCTGCCTCCGCAAAGAACAACCAGCGCGAGGCAAGGACACCTGCGATGTGGCTGGCCACAGCGATCAATGCGATCAAGTGACCGATTGGCAAGAGCAGCAAGACGACCGGAATAACGATCCCGAGTGCCACACCGATGATGCGCAGCTTTTGGCTGTGCTTGCGCCCTACCACGTGAATGAATTCGCGCATCAGATAGTTGGTACCTGTGTGCGGCGGTTCAAAGGCACGCACGCTGCCGATGCTTCCAAGGCCCGTTGCTGTGGCCATTGTGGTGCCTGAGTTTTCAAAGGCTTTGTCACCCATGACCCAAGTGAACACTTGGACCACACCAGCGATGGCCAAAAGGGGGATCGCCATTTCGATATTACCCTTTAGCAATGCACCGCCGGCCAACGCGTATGACATGAACATTGCGGGTGTCAGGTTCATGTTCCAACGTGGGATGGTTTTCATCTGGGTGTAGATCATTGAGGTGGTGAACACGGTCGCTAGTGCGCCAAGTGCGCCAAGTGCGCCTAGGGGTTGCCAAGCGGTGCCATAGAACACGAGGCCAAGGCCGTAGAGGCCCATAGCAACCAGCGTGGTTACGGCTGCGATACCTTCGCGGCTGAGCCAGCTAGAACGCCATTGGCTGAACGCCTTAAGGAACCGCTCTGGACGGCCAAGGTGGAAGGTTGAGGACAGCAAACCGCCCACAGCCATTGCGTAGGCGATCAGCCAGAAGACGAAAGCGACCCAACCCGTTGGTGGCGTTGGGTCGATCCCAAGCCAGAACAGAAGGCCAAAGCCTAAGCCGGAGAATGTGGTGAAGATGATGACGGATGGTGCGGGATGCATCAGAGTTTCTCCAGTGTTTTGTCGAGCCAGCCAAGGAAGCCTTTGGCCTCTTGCGCTACTGGTTCAAGGAAGGGCGCAAGAACGTCAAATTCCGGCAACTCATCCTTGGGCCGTGGTGGCAGGTATTTATTTACAGGCTTGGTGCCTTGTTCTGGCATCAGGTCCATACCGCCGCGTTCTGCGACCAGTTTGGAAACGTCAGAGTTTTCGTCACCCAAGTCGCCAAAGTGACGCGCGCCTGATGGGCAGGTGCGTACGCAGGATGGAATGCGGTCAACTTCTTCGAGGTTCTCATTGTAGATGCGGTCGACGCAGAGGGTGCATTTCTTCATCACGCCTTCGGCTTGATCCAGTTCACGTGCGCCGTAAGGGCAGGCCCATGCGCAAAGACCGCAACCGATGCAGTCTTGTTCATTAACGAGAACGATACCGTCTTCTTCGCGTTTGTAGCTGGCACCGGTTGGGCACACGGTGACGCAGGGTGCGTCTTCGCAGTGAAGGCAGGATTTGGGGAAGTGGATCAGCTGTGCGGCGGCTTCGTCGCCTGTTGGCTGGACTTCAAAGCTGTGGACACGGTTCAGGAAAGTACCTGAGTTGTCCGCGCCGTATGCGTTTTGATCTGACAGTGGAGCGCCGTAGTTTTCCGTGTTCCAACCTTTGCACGAGATCACGCAAGCGTGGCAGCCGACACAGGTGTCGAGGTCAATGACGAGGCCAAGTTTCTTTTGGGTGAGGTTTGGTAGCGTGGTCATTTATTGGCGCTCCGCTTGTTTGTTGGTGTCGACTGGGGCGCTGCCCCAGACCCCGGAGTTTAGTTGGTAAGATGAAGGGTTGGTCATTTGCCCACCTTCCAAGCCAAGTCTTTTGGACCTTTGCCAACAGGAGATTTAATTGCGGGGAGGACCGGCTGTGATTCCGATGGTGGATCCGCTTTTTCGATTTTGACCTTGAGGTCGAACCAAGCGGCCTGACCTGTAATTGGGTCGGAGTTGGCCCAGCGAAGCCCATCGCCTTTTGGTGGCAGTAGTTCGTGGATCAAGTGATTTAGTAAGAACCCTTTGGTCACCTCGGGTGCGTCCTCTTCCAAGGCCCACGCACCTTTGCGTTTGCCGATGGCGTTCCACGTCCAGATTGTGTTTTCGTTCAGGGCTGCCATTTCAAGAACAGGCACTGTGATCTCGCCGTGGGGCGATTTCACTTTGGCCCAATCACCATCTTTCAGGCCGTTGGTTTGCATCAGCTTGGTTGGCA
>DLQI01000069.1 GCA_002478745.1 Rhodobacteraceae bacterium UBA7436
TCCACCTGCTGAAACGCGAGCGGATTAGGCGGCGGACGTACCTGACACGCGACGCAGCAAGGCAGGACGTGTTCGACTACATCGAGATGTTCTACAACCCAACACGCAAGCACACGAACAATGGCATGCTGTCACCGGTTGACTATGAAATGAAACAACAGAGAATGAACGAGGCAGGCGTCTAAGAAACTAGGGGCACCTCATAGTGACCTTGCCAGTTGTTGAACATTCGAACGTGACTGCGCATCCAAGCGGACAGACCCTGCATCGAAACGGAAAGATGTTGATAAACGTGCCATACTCGACAATGTCCGGACCATTCGCTGCAGTTCTTCCAGGGAAACCTCAGGGCCAGCAGTATTGATCGCGTTAGCAAATCTGCTCCCTTGATCCGCGATCGAAATTTCCTCAGCAGCTTGATCAACAAACCCTGCACGGCGAATAACGATCTGGGCGGATGGACCGCGGGTATACGCCAAGAATTCGCGGCCTACCTTTGGTAAACGTCGCGCAGGTAAATATAAAAACATCGGTGCAGTCAAAGGATAGTCTTCAGTCTTGATGCTTCGTCGCGCCGCTTGAAGTGTAAAACCGCATGTCCCACGTAAATTGAGAACCTGCGCATTACCCGTTTCAGCATAGCTCGCGATACCAATAGCAAAGGGCGATGCAGCAACAGATTGTGCCAAATCAACGCCGCGTACATGGCGAACAATACCTGCACCAAAATCCAATTTCGCTGGCTTCATCACCTGATCTTCAACAGCTTGACCTAGACCAGTTCGAGCACTTGGGAGGTGCAAGTCAATCGGCGCATTTGGACCACCCAAATCAGACCAATTCACAATCTCACCCGCAAACACCGCCGCGAGTTGGGGAGCAGAGATTGATCGCACAGGGTTGCCAGATGAAGCGATTGGAACAACTGCATTCAAGGCAAGGACACGACTGCGATTTGGCCCAATCAGATCGCCCATACCTGCATCACGCGCACGTTGGCGTTCAGAGGAACGGAATTCACGCAACGCCATAACGATGTCAGCTTCATTCGCTAAAAGATCAGCAAACCCTTCGTCGGTATTTGTCACTTTAAAGTGAAAGTTCGCGACCAACTTCTCTGACTTATTATCAAACAACTGATAAGTGAAACGCGTCTGATCAATTGTGTTTCGCTTCTTCTCAAACCCGTTGCGAAGGGCAAAACCCTCGATCAATGCCGGCAGGAGAACAGCGCCCATTGTAGCAGAACCGGACAATGAAATCTCGGCCACAAAATCTTGAAGGTTAGGGCAGGCAGGACCCTCGCAAAGAACGCCAGAACCGTCGACAGTCATTTCACCATAAACCGTATCGAGACGATAAAATTCGCCATCAAAACCCAGCAGCGTACCACTCATCTCAACCTGACCATCAGGAGATGCAAGCGTTACATCTTGTGCAAAGGCAGGCCCAAGCGGCGAAAAAAGAAAAAGTGCGGCGAAAGCCGCCGCACGTTTAATGGACATAGTAGATCCCTAGCACAGCAATTTAGTTGCTGGCGACTTTCAAGTCTTCGACAAGATTATTCAACACCAGAAAGGTACCTTTTGCATCGCAATCGGGTACAGCCAGCGTCAAATCGCGCATTATGACGTCACCTTCGATAACCTCGAGCGACTGCGCCTCAACTTCGTGACCACAGTTCATAGCCGTCACCTCTGCTTCAACACTCAGATCAACGATACCAGATTCTGCGGACATCACGGTTGGAAAAGTATAAACTTCTGCCATCAGGCCTTCAGCAATATTAGTGTTTCCTAAGCGTGTCAAAAAACCACGTGATGCGTCCACAGCACTGAAACTCCGTGCTGCCTCTTTCCAGACATGACCATCTTCGCCGTAGTTTGCACCAAATTCACGAGCATGCATTTCAAAACCTGCATCGCCCTTCCATTGAATCGCAGTACGGTTGTATTGACGCAGTTCTGGCACTTCCAATTGCGTAACCGCGCCATCGCCATTCGAAAATGCAAATATCACCAATGCGTTTACATCAAGCGCCGGAACCATCGTTTCCAACGTACCCTCAGCAGAGGTAGTCTGCGTAAACATCAAACCACGATGATGAACAGTTACTCGTTCATTGGGCACACAAGGCGCATTCAACTTGAGTTGGATCATTGCAGCCTTTGAGGCGATTCCGTTCGCTGTGATCTCGCAAGAGACAGAAGGCAACGCCAACTCAGCTTTGGGCCCCTCAAGCGTGCTGCTTGTCGCGGAAACCAACTCGATATTGTCCAACTGTGGCAAAATCACTTCTGCAGGTTCGGACAGCGCAGATGTAAGGACTATGTCTTCAACTTCAAGAATTTCTTGTGATTTCACGTTAGCTACAGGCTCAAATGGGTTAACATCCGTGAAACTTGCGGCGTTAACAACAACCTCCTCAGTGCCACCATAACGTTGCTGCGCATCATCACCGCTTTGCATGAAAAACCCGATTCCCACGGCACACGCTAATGTACCTACGGCAGTCACAATTTCTCTGGTTTCTACCATAATCCTGTACCTTATATCGGTTTCGGTCAAGATATTGGTAAGTGAGGAAAGCGTCACGAGCTGGTCGGACATGTGACCAGCTCATGGATTCATTGCGTCAGAATAAAGGCGCGAACTATTAACTTACACGCCCGTGGCAATGCTTGAATTTTTCACCTGAACCACAGGGGCAATCACCATTTCGGC
Source organism: Rhodobacteraceae bacterium UBA7436 (assembly GCA_002478745.1). GTDB lineage: Bacteria > Pseudomonadota > Alphaproteobacteria > Rhodobacterales > Rhodobacteraceae > Ascidiaceihabitans. Next base: position 2,725 of record DLQI01000069.1, read on the forward strand.
CCGGGTTACCCCAGGTCGCGCTGTCGTCAGGGTCAAACCCTGCAGCAACAGCTTCAGCCGTTGGTGCTGGCAAGCTTGGCCTAGCTGAAACCTGAACCTGCGCTTGCTGCGCCGCCGCCTGTTCAGCAATGGCGCGCTGTTCTTCCTCAGTAATTGGGCGAATTTGCGACAGTTTTTGCGTCACGTCTTCACGCAAGCTATCAAGCATGCTTTCGAACAATTGGAACGCTTCATTTTTATATTCGTTCAAAGGATCACGCTGCGCATAGCCGCGGAACCCAACCACAGAACGAAGGTGCTCTAGTGTCAAAAGATGTTCGCGCCATTTGCCATCGATAGATTGAAGCAACAATTGCTTTTCAATCAAACGCATCGTCTCAGGTCCAAAGGCTTCAGCCTTTTCACCCATCTGTTCATCAGTCGCCTTCATAAGGCGTTCGCTAATTTGTTCGTCGTCAACACCCTCTTCAGCACACCACTCCATAAGTGGTACATCCACACCAAGACGCTCAATAGCGGCGGTATAGAGGCCCTCAGTATTCCACTGATCGGCGTACGAATTCGGCGGCATAAACTCATAGATCAAGTCTTCAATCACTTCAGAACGCATGTCTGTTGTAATCTCTGAAAGGTCAGTTACTTCCATAATTTCACGACGTTGGCCAAACACAACTTTGCGCTGGTCATTCATCACGTCATCAAATTTCAGCAACTGCTTGCGAATGTCAAAGTTGCGGCCCTCAACCTTTGCTTGGGCGCGTTCTAGCGACTTATTAACCCACGGGTGGATGATGGCTTCGCCTTCTTCCAATCCAAGAGTTGTCAGAACTTTTTCCAAACGATCAGAACCAAAGATGCGCATTAAGTCATCTTCAAGGCTGAGGTAGAAAGACGTCCGACCCGGATCGCCCTGACGACCAGAACGGCCGCGCAATTGGTTATCAATGCGACGGCTCTCGTGGCGTTCAGACGCCATAACAAATAGACCACCAGCATCGATAACTTGCTTCTTCTCGTCTGCGTGCTCCGCTTCTATTTTGGCGCGGATCGCGTCTGGATCTGCATCTGGATCTGCAGAGATTGTTTCAAGAATAACCATTTCAGCGTTGCCACCCAACTGAATGTCAGTCCCACGGCCCGCCATATTGGTCGCGATAGTCACCGCACCCAACTTACCAGCATCCGCAATGATCTGAGCTTCTTGCTCATGCAAACGCGCGTTCAAAACATTGTGTGTGATACCCTGAGCTGTCAGAGCTTGGCTGAACATCTCAGACTTATCGATAGAGGTTGTACCCACCAAAACCGGCTGGTTCTTGGCGTTTGCTTCTTTGATTTCAACAATCATCGCTTCGTATTTTTCACGTTGCGTACGGTAAACGCGGTCATCTTCATCAACACGTGCAATGCCGCGGTTGGTCGGCACTTCCACCACACCCAAGCCATAGATTTCGGCGAACTCGTCAGCTTCGGTCGTTGCTGTACCAGTCATACCTGACAACTTGTCATACAAACGAAAGTAGTTCTGGAACGTCACAGAGGCCAGCGTTACGTTCTCTGGCTTAATGTCCACATTTTCCTTAGCTTCAATCGCTTGGTGCAAACCGTCAGACAATCGACGGCCTGACATCATGCGGCCCGTGAATTCGTCAATTAGAACGATTTCGTTATCACGAACGATATAATCTTTGTCACGCTGGAACAATTTATGAGCACGCAGGCCTTGGTTGATGTGGTGAACCAAGCTGGTGCTTTCAGGATCATACAAGGTTGCATCAGCATCCAACAAACCGCGTGTTCGCAACTGCTCTTCAAGGAACTCATTGCCATCGTCGGTAAACGTCACGTTGCGTGTTTTTTCGTCCAGCTCGAAGTGCTCATCAGACAGCGATGGAATAATGGCATCAATGGTGATGTACATTTGGGAACGATCATCCGCCGGGCCGGAAATAATAAGCGGCGTACGTGCTTCATCAATCAAGATACTGTCGACTTCATCCACGATCGCAAAATTGTGTTCTTTTTGGAAAATTTGGCTCAACTCGGATTTCATATTATCGCGAAGATAATCAAAGCCCAATTCATTGTTGGTCGCGTAGGTAATGTCTGAATTGTATGCTGCTTGCTTTTCTTCGTTCGGTGCGTCGCCGACAGCAACACCAGTCGTCAGGCCAAGTGCGGTGAATACCTTACTCATCCATTCTGCGTCACGTTTCGCAAGGTATTCGTTCACAGTAACAACGTGCACACCTTTACCGGTTAAACCGTTCAAATAGGCAGGGAACGTAGCAACAAGGGTTTTACCCTCACCGGTTTTCATTTCTGAGATGTTGCCCTGGTGCAGAAAGATACCGCCCATCAGCTGCACATCAAAGGCACGAAGGCCCAATGCACGTTTGGCGGCTTCACGACAGTTGGCAAATGCTTCTGGCAGCAGATCGTCCAAGCTTTCGCCACTATTGGCACGCTCCGCGAATTCGCGGGTCTTAGCGATCAACTCTTCGTCACTCAACACCTCGAACTCGGGCTCTAGTGCATTGATCTTTTCCACCAACGGACGGACCGCTTTTACTTTGCGATCATTGGCAGATCCAAAGATCTTCTTTGTGAGTGTTCCGAAACCTAGCATTAAGTACTCCAGCCGTGGTGTGTTGTGTTTCGCAGCAAGCGCTTGCCCGACCCGCGTACAGTCCATAGATACAAGTTAGGATAGTCCCAACCATGCCCATAGCGGATGTAAGGGGCACATCAAACAGTGTCAATGTTACGCCCAGTCGTGACCATAATCATAGGACTATACAATGCAAAAACGTCTCAACTTTGTAGCCGCACTTGGCCTTGCCGTAACTTTCGCCATGCCTGTACAGGCACAGGACGCAAACACCGTCGTTGCAACCGTGAATGGGAAGTCCATCACGTTAGGCCACATGATCGTGGCACGCGCCATTTTGCCAGAGCAATACCAACAACTGCCAAACGAGGTCTTGTTTGAAGGCATCCTAAAACAACTGGTCGAACAAACGCTGCTAGCAGGCGCCTTTGATGGCGCATTGCCAAAACGGATTCCTATTTCCTTGGAAAATGAGCAGCGCTCTTTGATCGCTGGCGAAACGCTTGAAGTGGTATTGTCCCAAGCACTCAGCGAAGACGCTGTTAAGGCAGCGTACGATGCGCAATTCGCAGATGCTGAACCCTCAAAAGAATATAACGCTTCTCATATTTTAGTAGAGACTGAAGAAGAAGCATTGGCAATCCAAGCTGGTGTCGATGGCGGAGCAGACTTTGCGACAGTCGCTAAAGAAAAGTCGACGGGGCCTTCAGGTCCAAACGGTGGCTCCCTTGGCTGGTTTGGCAAAGGCGCAATGGTGCCTAGTTTTGAAGCTGCGGTTGTTGGTCTAGAAGTCGGCGCTGTTTCAGCACCAGTTCAAACTCAATTTGGCTGGCACGTGATCATCTTGAACGAAACACGCAACACCAGCGCACCAGAACTAGATGCGGTTCGCGTAGAGATCGAAGGCACCCTTCGCCAAGAAGCCGTCACAACAAAGATTGAAGAACTGCGTGAAGCCGCAACCATTGATCAAAGCGGCGTAGAGGGCATCGATCCTTCCATCCTGTCTGACCTTAGCATCGTTGAATAATCTGAATGGCAAGTACCATGCAAAAATCCCCTCTCGCGCCTGCTCATTTTCCCGATCTACCCGTCGTGGATGGCGTAACCTTTGCAACGATTGCTGCCGGGGTTCGTTATTCAGGACGCACAGATGTGATGCTGGCAAAACTAATAGCTGGCACCTCCATCGCAGGCGTCTTCACAAAATCAACTACCCGTGCCGCGCCTGTTCTGGACTGCCAGACAAAGCTTGGTGGGGATTGCACAGAATCTGCTGCAATCCTTGTAAACTCCGGCAATGCCAATGCCTTCACTGGTAAGAACGGTCAGACGTCAGTCACAACAATCTGTGATGCTGTGGCGGATGCCTGCGATGTCCCAGTGAACCGCGTCTTTACCTCTTCGACAGGCGTGATCGGTGAACCACTCGCACACGATCGGATTATCGAAAACCTACAAGCTCTGAACAGCACCCAAAGTCCTGATGACGTAGAGGCAGCTGCTCACGCAATCATGACCACCGACACTTATGCAAAGGGCTCTACGCAAACTGTACAAATTAACGGTCAATCTGTGCAGATCGTTGGAATTGCAAAAGGGTCAGGCATGATCGCGCCAGATATGGCAACGATGTTGGTCTACATCTTCACTGACGCTGTATTTGATCAAGTAGCGCTACAACAGTTGGTGTCGGACACTTCAGATCGAACGTTCAACTGCATCACAGTTGATAGTGACACCTCTACGTCAGATTCATTGTTGATGGCCGCTACTGGTGCATCAGGCGTGAATGCACAAGACAACGCCGACTTTGCAACCGCACTGCACAAATTGATGCTCGATCTGTCACAGCAAGTGGTACGCGATGGTGAAGGCGCGACAAAGCTGGTTGAGATTACCGTAACGGGTGGAATCGATGACAGCGTTGCACGCATCCACGCGATGGCTATTGCAAACTCACCGTTGGTCAAGACAGCCATAGCCGGCGAAGATCCAAATTGGGGCCGGATCGTAATGGCAATTGGCAAATCGGGCGCACCCGCAGATCGTGACCTTATCTCGATCTCTTTCGGGGATGTGAATGTCGCGACACAAGGTTGGGTGAACCCAAATTATGTTGAAGCGGACGCAGCGGCACTGATGAAAAAGCAAGAGATCGATATTACCGTTGATCTGGGAATGGGCACAGGAACGGCAACAGTTTGGACCTGCGATTTGACCCACGGTTATATCGAGATCAACGCGGATTACCGTTCATGAAGGTCGTTTTGGTTTCAGCCGTAGCCCTCATCGATGTGGATGGACGCGTCTTACTTGGTCAACGCCCCGAAGGTAAATCCATGGCTGGATTGTGGGAATTTCCGGGTGGTAAAGTCGAAGCAGGCGAAACGCCTGAGGTCGCGCTAATCCGTGAGTTGGAAGAAGAGCTCGGAATTAACACATGGGAAAGCTGCCTCGCGCCGCTAACCTTTGCAAGCCACAGCTACGATGGTTTTCACCTACTGATGCCTTTGTTTGCCTGCCGTAAGTGGGAAGGCACACCGATGTCGCGCGAAAACCAAGCGTTAAAGTGGGTGCGGCCTAATGAGTTGCGTAACTACCCAATGCCAGCAGCCGATGTACCACTGATCCCAATTCTGCGCGACTGGCTTTAAGCAAAACATAAAACAACGAAAAAAGGGGAAGGCTCTCGCCTTCCCCTTTTCTATTTTCATGACACCAACCGTCTTAGTCGAGTGTACGCGTGATCTCTTCACGTTCAAAGATTTCGATAACGTCGTCGGCACGGATGTCTTCATAGCGTTCGAAGGCCATACCACATTCGTAACCAGATTTAACGTCAGCCACTTCATCTTTGAAGCGCTTGAGGGTCTTAAGCGTACCTTCGTGGATAACCACGTTGTCACGTAACAAGCGAACACCTGCAGAACGACGAGCAACACCTTCAGTAACCATACAACCAGCAACTTTGCCGACGCCAGTAACCTTAAAGACCTCTTTAATGGTTGCATAACCAATGAAGTTCTCACGAATTTCCGCACTCAACAGGCCGGAAGCAGCCGCTTTGACGTCATCCACCAGATCATAGATGACCGAGTAGTAACGAATTTCAACGCCCTTTTGGTGAGCCGTGTTACGTGCCGACGCATTCGCACGGACATTAAAGCCGATAACCGGTGCATTAGATGCTTCAGCCAAGCTGATGTCAGTTTCAGTAATCGCACCAACACCTGAGTGCAGGATACGAACACGAACTTCGTCATTGCCAATTTTTTCCATCGCTTGAACGATTGCTTCAGCAGAACCCTGAACATCGGCTTTCACCAAGATTGGCAATTCGCTAACGCTCTCGTTCGCTTTGGCATTCGCCATCAACTGTTCCAGCGTAGTAGCTGCACCAGCTGTTGCACGTTTATCTTTAGCCGCTTTTTGGCGATATTCCGCAATCTCACGTGCTTGTGCATCGGTTTCGGTCACGTTCAAAACATCACCAGCGGATGGCGTACCGTTCAGGCCCAAAACCTCAACAGGCATAGATGGGCCAGCCTCTTTGATGCGTTCGCCTTTGTCGTTGATCAGCGCACGGACCTTACCGTATTTCTCACCCACAACAAAAATATCACCAGTACGCAACGTACCTGCTTGGATAAGAACCGTGGCAACTGGGCCGCGACCTACATCAAGCTTCGCTTCGATAACAGCACCTTGGGCGGCGCGATCTGGGTTAGCTTTCAGTTCCAATATCTCTGACTGCAACGCGATAGCTTCAAGAAGCTTATCAAGGCCCTGTCCCGTTTGAGCAGAAACTTCAACGTCCTGAACATCACCAGACATCGCTTCCACGATAACTTCGTGCTGTAGCAAATCGGTGCGCACTTTTTGCGGGTTGGCTTCGTGCTTGTCGATTTTGTTGATCGCAACAATCATCGGAACGTTTGCCGCTTTAGCGTGAGCAATCGCTTCGATTGTTTGTGGCATAACGGCGTCATCCGCCGCGACAACCAGAACAACAATGTCAGTAACCTGTGCACCACGTGAGCGCATAGACGTAAACGCCGCGTGACCCGGTGTGTCGAGGAACGTCAGCAATGTGCCGCCTTCAGTTTTGACCTGATAGGCACCAATGTGCTGCGTAATGCCGCCGGCTTCGCCAGAAACAACTTTTGCACCGCGAAGTGCGTCCAACAATGATGTCTTACCGTGGTCAACGTGGCCCATGATCGTAACGACCGGTGCACGTGATTGCAGGCTTGCTTCGTCGTCTTCAACCACATTGATCACGTCTTCGACGTCCGCGTCAGAAACGCGATTCACTGTGTGGCCAAATTCTTCGATGATCAGTTCGGCTGTATCAGCGTCGATGGTTTCGTTTTGTGTAACCATCATGCCCATAGTCATGAGTGATTTGACAACGTCACCAACACGCTCGGTCATACGCGCTGCCAACTCAGAAACCACGATGGCTTCTGGAAGATTCACAGTACGCAATACCTTTTCGCGCTCGACTGTGCCGCCCATCGCTTTTTGACGCGCACGCTCTTGCTTGCGCTTCATAGAAGCCATAGAACGATGACGACCAGCGCCACCAGTCAATGCTTGGTTCAATGTTAGCTTGCCGCCACGGCGACCATCGTCGCGGGCTGTCTTGGGACGTGCCTGAGCTTCGCGCTCGTTCTTGCGTGGCGTCGCGGCAGGCAATGGGCCACCACGATTTGGCGCAGCACGAGCAGCTGCAGGCGCTGCAGCTGTTTTAGCAGCAGGTGCTGCAGCAGCTTGAGCCGCAGCCTCAGCTTCTTTAGCTTTGCGTGCTTCTTCTTCAGCTTTCGCTTTCAAGCTTTCGGCGCGTGCTTTTTCTTCTGCCTCTTTGGCGTCAATCTCTGCACGACGACGTTCACGCTCTTCAGCGCGTGCTTTTTCCTCAGCTTCACGGGCGGCTTGATCCTCGACTTCACGTGCCTTGGCAGCTTGAACAGCTTTGAGGCGACGCTCCATCTGCGCATCAGAGATGCCTGCAGGCCGTTTAGAAGGAGAGCTCACACCAAGCGGTGCAACCGCACCAGCTTTGTTCGCGGCACCCGGCTTGGGAACCACAACGCGTTTGCGCTTTGTTTCTACGACGACGTTTTTAGTCCGTCCATGGCTGAAACTTTGTTTCACATTCCCTGGACGTGCGCCGCTCAGACCTAATGTCTTCTTACCGTCAGTATCGCTCATAAAGCTCGTCTATCCTTTCAGATCAACAGGGTCTTCGACCTTGTCATCTATACTTGCGCGTCGAACGCCCCGTAACCGTTGGGCTTCCTCTACAACACGTTTGGTCAGTCCGCCAGAGGCGAGCGCCCCATGGATCACGATTTGACGACCAAACGCCAAACCTAATTCTTCCGACGTAAGCCAGCCAATGTAACTGCCATAGTGCGGTGTACTTAATTTCGACTTGCCTCGACCAGACCCATCGACGGCCTGAAACAAGACTTGTGCTTCTTCCGATTGAAGCCACGACTTGGTCTTTTCATACCCAGCCACGGCCGAACCGGCCTTGCGCGACATTGCGATCAAGTCGACCACTTTGCGCGCCAATTGCTTTTCGACCTCGTCTACCAAGTCTTCAGGTATTATAACCTGTTGTTTGGCTCCTCGTGAAAACAATTTTTTACTAACAGCCATTTCTAGCGCATCACGATCCGCCGCAACGTATACACCTCGCCCTGGCAACTTACCCGAAATATCCGGATAAATCACATTTTCAGGACCCACGACGAAGCGGATCAACCCAAACTTAGGTTGCACTTCGCCTGTGACAATGCACTTGCGATCTGGACCGTCTTCCCGGTCCTTTGTGACGCCACCGCGACCCATCAGGAAACTCCGAAGCCTACGATCAGGCCTCGGATCCCTCCGCGTCCATCGCTTCGTCTTCTTCTGCTACTTCTTCTTCCAAATCTGCAATATCAACCCAACCCAATGAAACACGGGCTGTCATAATCATGTTTTGAGCCTCTTCAAGCTCAATACCAAATGGTTCTAGAACACCGTCATCTTTGATGCGTTCGCCATTGTCTGTCGTCCAGCCACCGGCCAGCTCCCAGTCAGCACATGTTGCAAAGTCTTCCAATGTTTTCACATCGTCTTTTGCCAAAGCTTCTAGCATCTGTGGAGTCAGACCCTCGAATGCGATCAAGCTGTCTTCGACGCCCAGCGCGCGTGCTGCATCAAGTGCCGCTTTGTTTTGCGCCTCCAGTACATCGCGGGCACGTGCCTGCAATTCGCCAGCAGTCGCTTCATCAACACCGTCGATGACCAACAGCTCTTCTGCCTCAACGTAAGCAACCTCTTCAAGGTTCGTGAACCCTTCCGCCACCAATAGTTGTGCAAAAAATTCGTCAAGATCCAAGTTGTCCATAAACAATTTAGTGCGTGCTTCGAACTCTTTCTGACGGCGCGCAGATTCATCAGCTTCGGTCATGATGTCGATATCAAGACCAGTAAGCTGTGCTGCCAAACGTACGTTTTGACCACGACGACCAATTGCCAAAGAAAGCTGTTCTTCTGGAACAACAACCTCGATCTTGCCTGCTTCTTCATCCAAAACAACCTTGGAAACTTCAGCTGGCTGCAATGCGTTTACAAGGAACGTAGGTTGATCGTCATTCCATGGGATGATGTCGATCTTCTCGCCCTGCAGTTCGTTAACAACTGCTTGGACGCGTGAACCACGCATACCAACACATGCACCAACCGGGTCGATAGAACCGTCATGTGAAATCACAGCAATTTTCGCGCGTGAACCAGGGTCACGTGCTACCGCTTTGATCTCGATGATACCATCATAGATTTCTGGAACTTCCATTTTGAACAGCTCAGCCATGAATTCTGGCGCTGTACGAGACAAAAAGATTTGTGGGCCACGTTGTTCGCGACGCACGTCCTTAATGTAAACGCGGATACGGTCGTTCGGGCGATAAGATTCGCGCCCAATTTTCTCGTTGCGGCGCAATATGGCTTCGCCAGCACCCACATCAACAATAACGTTGCCGTACTCTTCGCGCTTGACCAAACCGTTGACGATTGAGCCAACGCGATCCTTAAATTCTTCGAACTGGCGATCACGCTCAGCTTCGCGGATTTTCTGCAAGATGACCTGTTTCGCAGATTGCGCCGCGATACGGCCCATTTCTACAGGTGGTACTTCTTCGATCAATTGCTGACCAACTTCTGGATCGGCCATGTATTGTTTGGCTTGCTCAACAGTGAACTCAGCTTGGTAGTTCTCTAGCTCTTCTTCAGCGACTACTGTGCGTACACGTGTAAACGTTGCTTTGCCATTTTTACGGTCGATGGCAACACGGATGTCCATTTCAGCGCCGTACCGAGATTTAGCCGCGCGTGCGAGGGATTCTTCCATCGCTTCGATTACCAACCCAGGGTCGATCATCTTTTCACGTGCGACCGCTTCAGCGGTTTGCAACAGCTCTAGCTGGTTTGCAGAAGTAATAGCCATCAGTCTTCTCCCTCATCGGACGCTTCGGTCTCGATCTCATCAAACGTGTCTTCGTTTAGTGCGTTTTCGTTTAAAATGCCCGCAGCTTTACGCTGGCGCAGCATTTCAGCAATTAGTTCATCGGTCAGCACCAACTTGGCATCGCTTAGCCAATCGAACTGCAAACCGATCGTGCCTTCTTCAACGTTGATCAAAACATCGTTGCCATCAATTCCTGCCAATTGCCCCTTAAAGCGGCGGCGGCCATCGATCAGCTCGGTCGTTTCAATTTTAGCCTCATATCCCTCAAAGTTTTCAAAATCTTTAAGACGGGTTAAAGGCCGATCAATTCCAGGGCTGGATACTTCCAGCGCATATTCATCAACAATCGGATCTTCTACATCTAAAGTTGCGCCGACAGCCGTCGAGATTTTGGCGCAGTCATCCACTTCGATCCCACCCTCAGGCTTATCCGCCATGATCTGCAGGATAGTGTTCTTGCCAGACATTAGGCGCACACGCACCAATTCATAACCAAGATCTTCAATCACAGGCGTGATGATCTCAGCCATACGGCGGTCAATGGCAGCTTTGGCGATTAGGTCGTTGGTCATATTATCCATCTAACGATTAAGCACAAAAAAACGGGCGCGCGGCCCGTTGACTTATCCGGTGGAGCGTTAGGTTTGGACCCCAACACGCCGCTATTAATCGGTCGTATACGCGGGTTGAACTGAGTCTACAACCCCTGTTCGAGGTCAGGCCATCCACCAACGCGTCGCCATGCGCGTATTGTCGAGTGGCCAAAACTGCCCAATCGCATTTGGCTGTGCGATTGAATGCCGTGCAATCTGCTGGACGGACTGCGGGCTCGGTAGAAATTGGAACTCTATAGGATCAGAATATCGATCGAGGACCGAAATATCTGCAACGTCCACCAAACCGGTGCGTAACGCCTCTGCCCGAACGTTTTCCGCAGAGATTGAAACCAATTCGATCTCATCAAACCAACCTACTGACATATCTTTGCGGTGTTTTGGTACACGTGTCCCGATGAATTGCTGACCCGCTTGAAATTTATAAGCACGGTACAAACCAGTACCAATGCCAACTGCCTGTCGTGATGCCTGCGCAGGCAAAACCGCAAACTCCGGATCAGCCAGTAAATACGGAAAACTTTGATTGGCTTCATTCAACGTTGCAACAACTTGATCCTTACGCCCAACAGCGACCCCTTGAACGTCCAGACGTGAGTGCCTTTCAAACAAAGAAACTATATCATCGATATGCAGCGCAATGTCGTCGTGAAACATTACTGACGGTTGGATCAAAAACGACCACGTTTTGCCGCCATCATTGGTTTCCCAAGACTGCGCAATATCGCCGCGCAAGGTTCCATCGCCTGCGATCTCAGTCAGTGTTTCGAAAACTGCGCCACGCGCCGCCTGCATAAAAGCACCGTCAACTGTACCCCAATGATCGCTGCGCGCTGCACCGGACAAAGCCGCGCGCAAACGGCCACCACGATGCGGCGCAGTCTGTGCGGATACACCCGTCGCTGCCAGCAATGCCGCTGCAGCACCGGATGTGAAAAGAACGCGGCGATCAATACGATTCATGATGCTGCGATCCGATCCATTGCACGCACCAAACCAGCCGTGATTCCGGGTTCAGACAACGTGTGCCCCGCATTTGGGATCATGTCCAATTCACAGGCTGGCCAAACCTGAGCGATAGAATACGCAGCTTGTGGCGGGCAAATCATATCGTAACGTCCCTGAACAATCACGCCCGGAATATGTGCAATGCGGTCCATATTTGCTAAAATTTCACCATCAGTTTCCAAGAAACCTGCATTAACAAAATAATGATTTTCAAGGCGCGCAAAAGCGCGCGCATATTCACCTGGGGATTCACCCACACTACCGTTTGAATTGATTGATGCCAGCGCGTTCTCCCATGAGGACCACGCTTTTGCATATTTCAATTCAGTCTGCATATCCCCGCAAAATAAACGTTTCGCATACGCAGCGATTAAATCGTCTTGTTCATCCACTGGAATCAGACCTGTAAATCGGTCCCAAACTTCCGGCCAGAATTTCCCAGCACCTCCGCCATAGAACCAATCAAGCTCTGCTTGGGTCATCAGAAAAACACCACGAAGGACCAAATGCATCGTGTGGTCAGGATGGGACTGAGCGTAAATCAACGACAGTGTCGCGCCCCAACTGCCTCCAAAAACAATCCACGAATCAATATCCAGCGAAGCACGGATCGCTTCGATGTCATCAACCAAATGCCATGTAGTGTTGTTTTCGACCGAAGCGTGTGGGCGTGAACGACCACAACCGCGCTGATCGAACAAAATGATATGGTAAATGTCTGGATCAAAATAGCGACGCATTGCAGGGCTACAACCACCGCCCGGACCACCATGCAGCACCACAACAGGAACACCATTTGGGTTCCCACATTGCTCTACATAGATGCGATGACCCTGCCCAACATCCATCATCCGCTGATCGAATGGATCGATCGGCGGGTACAGATATTGCACTGCGCGCTTTTGGTCCGTGTGTTTGTCCATTACAGCCCTATATAATCTAGGAACGCCAAGAAAACAGATGGAGAGCAAAATGCAAGCGCCTCAAACGACAGTAGATCCATTAGAAGTCGCTAAATTTGAAGCGATGGCCACAGAATGGTGGGATCCCAATGGGAAATTCAAACCATTGCACATGCTAAATCCTTGCCGTCTTGACTATATCACTAGCCAAATTGCAGGTGAATTTGATCGCGATCTATCAACATCTGACGCCTTTAAGGGGCTGCGCATTCTAGATATCGGTTGCGGTGGTGGTTTGTTGTCCGAACCAATGGCGCGTCTTGGGGCAGAAATCATTGGCGTAGATGCGGCGGCTGGAAATATTCCCGTTGCGGCAGCACATGCTGCCAAATCTGGTCTGAATATCGATTATCGTCACACAACAGCCGAATCTATGGCTGCAGATGGCGAGCGATTCGATGTCGTTATGAATATGGAAGTTGTTGAACACGTCGCCGACCCACAGGCTTATCTAACAGCTTGTCAGGAGCTACTAAAGCCCGGCGGCCTGCACATTTGTTCAACCATAAACCGCAATCCAAAATCTTATGTGTTTGCGATTATTGGCGCAGAGCACGTTATGCGCTGGCTTCCTAAAGGTACCCACGAGTGGAACAAGTTCATCACACCTGATGAATTATTTGGATTGCTAGAAAAATCGGGCATGACCCCTGTGGATCGCCAAGGATTTGTTTTCAATCCACTGACATGGGGTTGGCGTTTGTCTGACCGTGATCTTAGCGTGAACTACGTCACTGCCAGCACGAAACCGGGCTAAAGCTGCTTTCGCAATTCGCGTAGGATGGGCAGAGTGGCGCGCACGCCTTCCTCCCCCAGTTGTTCGATCACGTTATCAACAATTGGGGAAATTGCGCTAAGCGCCTCATCACGCGCTTGACGTCCTGCAGGGCTGATCGCAACCATTTTGCGGCGTGCATCGTCCCAATCTGGACGGATGTGTATGTACCCTGCCCACTCCAGCTTACCTAGCGTATTGGTGATTGCACCGCGTGTAACATTAAACGTTTCAGCCAATTGCGCAGGGCTGCGTTCGCCCTCGTGCCAAGCCAAATGGTTTAGGATTGAAAAATGCGAGATTTCCATCCCTTTGGGCAACACACTTGTAAGGCGGTAACGAACCTTTTGATCCGCCGCTAAAATCTCACTGAATAGCGAGATCGCAAGTGCATTTTTATCCGTGCTCATGTCTTACGACTTTAACTAAGGGGCCAAGAACGATCTAACGTTCAACAATGACGGCACTTTTTGCCGCGCTTTGACTACATTAACCATTTCAATATCAAATGCATAAACGCCAGCATCGACACCTGCGTCAAGGACAACCTCGCCCCACGGGTCAACAACCAGAGAATGCCCATAAGTTGTTCGCGCTTTCGAACCTGTCGTTGGATGGGTGCCCGTTTGCGCAGCAGCAATTACATAGCAGCCTGTTTCGATCGCGCGCGCGCGCAACAAGCTGTGCCAGTGAGCTGCACCTGTGACAGGTGAAAACGCGGATGGATATAGCAATATTTTCGCACCCGCTTGCGCCAGCGCATTCGCAAGCAATGGGAAACGCATGTCATAACAAATCGCCATCCCAATTTTGCCCAGCGCAGTATCTGCAACAACTGCTTTTTCGCCAGGCCGATAACCTGCGGATTCACGGTAGGTTTCGGTTTCAGAAATCTGAACGTCGAACATATGAATCTTGTCGTATTGCCCGACAATATGACCCGACGGGTTGATCAAAAATGAGCGATTAGCAAAACGCCCATCTGGATCATCGGTTTTAACTGCTAAAGAGCCAATCGAAACTGAAATGTACAATTCACGTGCCAAACTGCACAGTTCTTTAAGTGTCTCATCATCGTCTTGATGACGCAGCACATCATTCTGACGGGCGCGGCTGGTCGAAACACAGTTGGTCACTTCAGGCGTAAAGATAAATTTTGCACCGTTAGATGCGGCCTGCCGCACCGATTTAACTACGTGCAGCAGGTTTTCAGACGGATCATCTGATGCATTCGATTGTATAATTGCAGCGCGCATTATGCAGCCAACATGCCATCCAAATGGCCAGCGCGTTCCAGCGCAAACAATTCATCACATCCACCAACATGGATGTCGCCAATAAATATCTGCGGAACAGTGCGGGCACCATTTGCACGCTTGATCATAGTTGGCTTTTCGTCAGGGTTAGACAAAACGTCTGTTTCATCAAACTCAACGCCTTTTTGGTTCAACAGACTTTTGGCACGGTGGCAAAAGCCGCACAATGGAGAGGTGTAGATTTCAACCTTTTTCATAGGTTAGATCCTTCAATAATTTTCGCTTAACCCTGATCTAGGCGTCTTTTGCGGCACGCGCTAGTGTTAGCACAAATACGTGATCCGCTCCGCCAGCGTAACACGCCTCTGTTGCAGCAGCTAATGTTGCACCAGAAGTCATGACGTCATCAATCAAAAGCACAGGCCGCCCAATCATACGTCGCCTACGATAGGTGTGAACCTTCATAACACCCCGCAAATGCGCAAATCTTTCGGTATGCCCCATTCCGCCCAATGCTTGGGTTCGCTTAAATCGCTGAAGCGCATCTGGGCACCACGCCAACTCAAGATGTTTCGCTACACTCTTCGCAAGCAGCGCAGATTGATTATAGCGCCGTTTAAGCAATCTCGTCCAATGCAATGGAACTGGGACCACCAGCATATTTGGTTTTAAAATATCATGTGCAACCGCCGGCATCCAGATGGACGCTGGCCCAACGACATCTTGTCGATCCCCGTGTTTAAGGCCCAACACAATCCGGCGTCCGTTTTCATTGTACAAAACCGCTGATCGACCGTTCGCCCAAGGGCGTTGCGTGCGTAAACAATCATCACAATGCAATTCGCCATCGCCACTGTGTCCAATCAACGGAACCCCACAACCATCGCAAATGGCACCACCAATAAACTGCGTGTCTCTCCAACACGGCCCACACAATCCAAAGTCACTGTCCACCAAATCCGAGCACGTGAGGCACCGCGGAGGATATATCATTGCAAGAGCTGTTTGAATTGTATCGCTGAGCATTCTATTTACCCCTTATGACATCACCAAAACTTCTGACCGATTCCAAATCCTTATTTCAGCAACGCGCCCGCGCGTCGTCTGATTGTTTGTTCCTTCATGATCTAGTCGCCGATGAGGTCCAGGATCGTATGGGCATGGTTAATAGGCCGTTTAATTCAGTAGCTGTGGTCAGCGGATTTCCTAAGAATTGGGCAAAAATATTGCCTCAAGCTACAACAATCACTGATGACGAAACCCTACAGCTGGAACCCTCTCAATACGATGTAGTCATCCACGCACTGGGATTACATTGGGCTAACGATCCTGTTGGACAAATTATCCAGTGTCGCCGCGCGTTGCGCCCTGACGGGTTGTTTCTTGGCGCAACATTTGGCGGCGAAACACTAAATGAATTGCGCAGTTGCTTGGGGCAGGCTGAAATCGAAGTGTCCGGCGGGCTATCCCCAAGGATCGCACCAATGGGTGAAATTCGCGACATGGGCGGGCTGTTGCAACGCGCCGGATTGGCCCTGCCTGTTGCGGACAATCAAACAACCAATGTGGTTTACCGCGACATTTGGCACCTTATGCACGATCTGCGTGCCATGGGTGAAACCAACGCACTAACCTCACGCCTTCGTACCTCGACGCGCCGTGCGGTTTTCAAGCGCGCTAATGAATTGTACCAGAAAACATTCCCCGCCGCTCAAGGTGGAATTGAAGCGACCTTTGATATTGTATACCTCACCGGGTGGTCGCCTGATGAAAGCCAACCCCAACCACTTCGTCCCGGCTCAGCCAGCGCACGTTTGGCAGATGCATTAAAAACTGAAGAAAAACCGCTGTCAGATTGACCTGCGCCTAAAAGCGGCTATCTGATCTGCAAGCACTTAGTTGAGAGAATATTATGTCCGACGCCAAAATCCCCACCCATGCAGAACAAGACCACCCAAAAGTTAAGAAACCAAAAGTTGGTATCCTGCTCTCAAACCTTGGGACGCCAGACAACTACGACTATTGGTCTATGCGTCGGTATTTGGGCGAATTCCTATCTGACCGACGTGTCATCGATTACAGCCCGTGGCTTTGGCAGCCGCTTCTTCAACTCATAATCCTAACCAAACGCCCCTTTAGTTCCGGTGCCGCTTACAAATCTATCTGGAACGAGGAAGCAAACGAGAGCCCCTTACTAACTATTACAAAAGCTCAAACCGCCAAGATCAAAACAGCAATGCAGGCCCGTTATGGCGAGGATGTGATGGTTGATTTTTGCATGCGCTATGGCAACCCATCAACAAAATCCAAAGTCCGTGAGATGACAGAAGCAGGGTGCCAAAAGATCCTGTTTTTCCCACTATACCCGCAATACGCTGGTGCCACTTCTGCAACGGCCAACGACGAATTCTTCCGTGCTTTGCTAGAGGAAACGTGGCAACCAACAGCCCGTACTGTTCAGCCGTATTTTGACGATCCAGTCTATATCGACGCTTTAGCACAATCGATTGAGAAGGCATATGCAGGCCTAGAAAAGCGTCCTGATCTTTTGATCTGTTCCTACCACGGCGTTCCAAAACGCTATCTGATGCAGGGGGACCCGTATCATTGCCACTGCCAGAAAACGACGCGCCTTTTGAAAGAGCGATTGGGCTGGGACGACACAGAAATCAAAACCACCTTCCAGTCCAAGTTTGGGCCAGAGGAATGGTTGCAGCCCTACACTGTTAAAGAAGTTGCGCGTTTGGCTGAAGCTGGGACAAAAAACATCGCAGTTTGTGCGCCCGCGTTCTCAGCTGATTGCATTGAGACGCTGGAAGAAATCAACGAAGAGATTTTTGAGAGCTTTGAGCATGCAGGCGGTAAAGACTTTACCTACATCCCTTGCCTGAATGATGACGATGCGCACATCAAGGCACTTGGAACAGTTATTGAAAGAAATCTTCAGGGTTGGTTGGACTAATTTTCTCAATTTAGTCACTGGGCCCAGAACTGGGCCCTTTCCATTTTATAGAAATCCATACCCTAGAACGAAAAAAGGCGACGCTTTTAAGCGTCGCCTTTTAAAGATTTAGTGCTTCAGCTTACTTAGCTACAGCTGCTGCAACCAAAGCCAAAAGAATCAACGGCAAAAGAGTGCCTGTTGAAGAAGAACCAGCTTCTTCGATGATTACTGGTGCTTCGATTGTTGGCTCAGCGTAAGAACCAGCGAAAGATGTTGTTGCTACGGCTGTCAAAGCAGCTGCGAGTACTAGTTTTTTCATGTTATTCTCCAGATTAGGCGTACGCAGAAATTACTGGGCACGCACCCAAGACTTACCTCGTCCCTCTGTGTAAACAATTA
>DLQI01000009.1 GCA_002478745.1 Rhodobacteraceae bacterium UBA7436
GGCGATGCGCCTTGTTGGTTCGGGAGAACTACGTGGCAAGCAGGCCTTGTGTGCATACTGGTCTGCAGCATTGGTAAAACAACCTGATCTTTCCTTTGTGGTTGTCGATGTTTTGCATGGCTACGGTATGATGGTCATAACTTACCGAAATCAACATAATGCGCTGGCTGCGGAAACTCTGCGGTTTGGCACGAATGCGTTGGTTGTTGAGGCATCGGCGTGTCACTCCAAGGGCTAATTTATTGACCTTTGGGTGCGGTTGCCGCGCGGTCTTTACTGCGATCCATACCCAGCTTTCTTTCCCGCCAGATAATCAAAACACCACCAGATACGACTAAGATTGCCCCAATCATCATGTTGAGCGTCGGAGCTTCTGAGAAGAAGACATAGCCAATGATGCTTGCAAAAATTAGGGACACGTAATCGAACGGAGCCAGCATGGATGCGGCACCATGCCGGTAAGACGAAGTGACCAGAATTTGTGCCAACGCGCCAATGGTACCGGCCCCAATCAATAGGCTAAGCGAATATGGCGTGGGCCAAACCCAACCGAATGGTAGGGACAATAGAGATAGGCACGTGGCGGTAAGTGAAAAGTAGAAAACGATTGCCCCTGTCTTCTCCGTCGCGACCATTTTACGAACGTGGATTTGTACAAGGCCACGTAAGGCTGCGGCTGCAAGTGTAAATATTGCACCTAGTCCAGCGCCAGTGGTCATTGCGTCTGTATCAAGCGAAAGTCGAGGTGCCATAACGATCATGACACCAACCAATCCTAAAACAACGGCTGATAAGCGATAGATACCAACGCGCTCGCCAAGTAAAAAGATGGCAAGGATCACGGTGAACATAGGGGTAGCATACCCAATTGCTGTCGCTTCTGGCAGGGGAATCAACGACAACCCTGCGAATGTTAGGAACATGGCGCTTGAACCAAACAACCCACGCCAAACGTGGCCCCAGACATTGTTTGCCACCAATCCTGTGCGCAATTCGCCACGAAACCGCAGCCACAAAAGGATGATTGGGATCGGCATCAAAGATCGAAAGAAAACAGCTTGGCCCACTGGAACTTCTTTGGTCGCTTCCTTGACCATGCCCGCCATCACAACAAACAAAAGCACAGCTGTGATTTTGAGGCTTATAGCTAAGACTGGTCGATGGTCTGTGTGGGGTTTTTCCATACCTTTAGCTGCGCCTTTTAACGCGAGGGCGCAAGGTGAGATTATTTGTAGGGATGGAGAATTGGCTATCGTTTCGGAGTTAAACTTAACCAATTTGCCCTTGGTTTTTGCCAACTTGACCACGGTGCATCAGGATATGATCCAAGATGACACATGCCATCATCGCCTCGCCAACAGGCACAGCGCGGATGCCAACGCATGGATCATGACGCCCTTTGGTGATGATATCGGTTTCTTCACCTGACTTGGTAATCGTCTTGCGCGGCGTCGTGATAGACGAGGTCGGTTTGACTGCAAAACGGATTACAACATCTTGGCCGGTGGAGATACCGCCAAGGATGCCGCCAGCGTGATTGTCTGAGAACATAGGACCATCTGGTCCCATCCGAATTTCGTCAGCGTTCTCTGTACCCATCAAAGTGGCTGCCGCCATGCCTTCACCGATTTCTACAGCCTTTACTGCGTTAATCGACATCATGGCCGCCGCAAGATCTGTATCTAGCTTTGCATAGATTGGCGCGCCAAGACCGGCTGGCACATTCCGTGCTGTGACTTCGATAACAGCACCAACACTGTTTTGGGATTTGCGAATGCCATCGAGGTAGGTTTCCCATTCGGAAGCCGCCGCTGTGCTTGGTACCCAAAACGGGTTTTGATCAATTGCATCCCAATCAAATTCGGAACGGTCCAAATGCTTTTCACCCATCTGAACCATGTAGCCTGTGATTTTCAAATCAGGGGCCAGCAACTTAATCGCTTCGCGTGCGATTCCACCTGCGGCAACGCGGCTGGCGGTTTCCCGGGCGGAGGAACGGCCACCACCACGATAATCTCTGATGCCGTATTTCATCCAGTAGGAAATGTCGGCGTGACCGGGGCGGAATTTCTCAACGATGTCGCCATAGTCTTTTGAACGCTGATCAGTGTTTTCGATCAACAATTGGATTGGGGTGCCGGTTGTCTTACCTTCAAATACGCCAGAGAGGATTTTAACTTCATCGGCCTCTTTGCGTTGAGTCACGTTTTTGCCTGTGCCGGGTTTGCGCATGTCGAGCCAGACCTGAAGCATCTCAGGTGTAACTGGGACGTTCGGTGGGCAGCCATCAACTGTTGCCCCGATCGCTGGGCCGTGGCTTTCGCCCCAAGTTGTGACTCGGAACATGTGGCCGAAGGTATTGTAAGACATATACGTTTTCCCCTGCGTGCTTAGTGGGCACGACATCCTTTGGGTGGGTTCTAACTGCGACGGCTTGTCCCCTCAAGTGGTTTTGCCTTGCGACAGTGATGGCGACCTTCTATTCAGGGCGTACCTTGGGGTGCTTTAAATAGCTGAGATGCCACTGTGCGGACCCATTGAACCTGAACCGGCTAACACCGGCGGAGGGAAGGTAACGGCAAAATAGCCCCCTTTTCCCTATCGCCGCAAAAGGAGGATGCCATGAAGTATCTTACATTTGCAGCGGGCGTATTAACTGCAAGCTCAGCTTTTGCTGAGTCGCACGCCCAACCTGTCCTGACTGTATATGCAGGGGACTATTTCACATCAGAGTGGGGCCCCGGCCCTGTGATCGAAAAAGGTTTTGAAGAGACTTGCGGCTGTGATCTGCAATTCTCGACTGGTGATTTGGTGCCACGTCTTCTGCTAGAGGGCGAGCGCACCAAGGCTGATGTTGTCATTGGTCTGACGTCTGACGTCACTGCCAAGGCGCGCACCACAGGTCTGTTTGCCCCACATGGCCAGGACAACAGCGCACTGACCTTGCCGATTGAGTGGACGGACGAAACATTCCTGCCGTTCAACTATGGTCACACGGCTTTCATCTATAATGAAACGACAATGGCAACGCCTCCAGCCAGCTTTGATGCGCTGTTGGCAATGCCGGATGACGTGAAGATCGTTATCCAAGACCCACGCACATCCCTATCTGGTTTGGCTTTGGTTCTTTGGGTTGATGCGATTTACGGCGACAAGTCAGCTGATGTTTGGGCGCAACTTGCCCCGAAAATCCTGACTGTGACCAAAGACTGGTCATCCAGCTACGGTCTGTTCACGGACGGCGAAGCGGATATGGTTCTTAGCTACACCACATCGCCAGCCTACCACATGTTTGCCGAAGACGACTTTACCAAGAAAGCAGCGATCTTCCCAGAAGGTCACTATTTCATGGTTGAGACCGTTGCCAAAATCACAGGCACAGATGTGCCTGAATTGGCAGATGCATTCATGTCATATGTTATGAGCGAAGCCTTCCAAACGGTTATCCCGACAGCCAACTGGTCGCTTCCATCTGCCTTGCCAACCGATCAATGGCCTGAAGGTTGGGCGCAATTGCCGCTGCCAGAAAAGGTGCTGTTTTACTCTGAGGAAGAGTCCACAGCCGTACAAGAAAAAGCCATCGAGACATGGCGCGCAACGCTAAGCCAATAAACAACGCGGCAGGGATTGCCGCGGCTACGTTTGTAGTCGCGGCGGTTCTGCTGGCGTTTGTTGGAATTGGCCTTCGGGTTGAAACATTCAGCGGGCTTGGTCCTGCTGAGTGGCAAGCGATCCGTTTTACAATTTTACAATCATTACTGTCTGCATTTCTCTCTTGTGTGCTGGCGATTCCTGTTGCCCGCGCTCTCGCTCGCAGAAGGTTTTGGGGACGGGCCTTTCTAATTACCCTATTGGGTGCTCCATTTATCTTACCCGTTATCGTCGCAATGCTTGGATTGCTGGCCGTCTTTGGTCGTTCGGGTGCTCTAAATGATATCTTGGCGATGCTTGGGATTTCCAAAATATCGATCTACGGCTTGCAAGGCGTCGTTCTTGCCCACGTATTCTTTAATCTTCCACTGGCTATCAGGTTGTTAGTCCACGGTTGGCAGGGTGTTCCAGCAGAACGCTTTCGTTTATCCGCCCAACTGGGTTTTGGACGGGGGATGATGTTTCGCCTGATCGAATTGCCGTTGTTGATGCGAATTTTACCGGGCGCTTTTGCTTTGATCTTTGTAATCTGCCTTACCAGTTTTGCGGTTGCATTGACGTTGGGTGGCGGGCCACGTGCAACTACGGTCGAACTGGCAATTTATCAGGCGTTTCGTTTTGACTTTAATTTGGGGCGTGCTGCGTTGTTATCTTTGGTCCAGCTGTTTGTGGCTGGCGGTGCGGCGGTGCTGGCCTTTTGGTTGGTGCCCTCAATTAGTTTCGGTGGTGGCATGGACCGCATGCAAAGGCGTTGGGATGGGCAAGTGCGCGGGGCAAGGGTTTTGGACGGTGCATTCATATTTATCGCGGCTAGTTTTTTGACCTTGCCACTGCTTGCGATTTTGACTTCTGGTTTGCGTGGAATGCTTGAGGTTCCCCTCATTGTTTGGTCGTCAGCATGGACGTCGCTTTGGGTCGCCTTGATCTCAGTTTTGGTTCTTCTTGGAACCGCATTACCAATGGCAGGATGGATTGCCACGTCTAGAAACGGAAGCGTTGAGGTGATTGGCTTGTTGGGCCTGTCGGTTTCACCGCTGATGATTGGTACGGGTTGGTTCATTTTGATCTATCCGATTGCGAACCCGACCGATTGGGCTTTGCCGGTTACTATCGCGGTCAATGCATTGATGGCTTTGCCTTTTGCGCTACGCATTTTAGTGCCTTCGATACGCGAGACAATTCAAACATATGGACGCTTAAGCAGTGCGCTGGGCATTTCGGGATTTGCGATGTGGCGATGTGTTTTATGGCCACGCTCAAGGCCACGGATTGGCTTTGCCGCGGGTTTAACAGCTGCACTTTCTATTGGTGATTTGGGTGTGATTGCGCTGTTTGGTGATCCTGATCGCTCGACATTACCCTTACAGATGTATCGCCTGATGGGTAGTTATCGTACAGATGCGGCAGCAGGAGCTGCGTTGATATTGCTGGTTCTGGCCTTTGGCCTGTTCTGGATCATGGATTATTGGGGACGTCGTAATGCTATCGCTTAATAAAATCCAAGTCACCCAAGGTACGTTTGAATTGAAGGCGCATTTTGATGTGGACGCTGAGCAGAACGTTGCAGTTGTTGGGCCGTCGGGGGCCGGAAAATCGACGCTAGTTGGCGCGATTTGTGGCTTCATCGATTTAAGCGCCGGACTGGTCATGCTGCATGGGCACGACATCACGCAGGCGCAACCTGATGCACGGGATATGGCGATGCTGTTTCAGGACAACAATCTGTTCCCTCACTTAACGATCGCGCAAAACGTGGGGTTGGGCATTCGCCCAGCACTGCGGTTGACAGGCGATGAAGTTGGACAGGTGAATGATGCGTTGGCGCGCGTTGGATTGACCGATTTCGGAACGCGTAAACCCAGTGAGTTGTCCGGTGGTCAACAAAGTCGCGCAGCATTGGCCCGTGCCTTGGTGCAATCCAAATCATGGATGATTTTGGACGAACCTTTTGCAGCCCTTGGCCCAGCGTTGCGGGCAGAGATGTTGGATTTGGTGGCTGAAGTGGCTGCGGAAACCAAGGCGGGTGTCATGATGGTGACGCATGCCCCCGAAGATGCGCGGCGCATTTCGGATAGCGTGATCTTTGTCGCGGACGGTGTGGCGCATGGTCCGCAGGCGACGACTGGATTACTCGACAATCCGCCGCCTGCGCTGAAGGCGTATCTTGGTTAGATCGCCGCGCGTGCTTTGCCGATGCTAAGGGCTGCCTGAGCCGCTTCATGCCCTTTGGTCACAAAGTGATCACGGTAAATAGCATTGTGATGGTCCGTCTCTTGGTAGTGATGTGGCGTGAGCGAGACAGAAAGAACAGGCACACCAGTATCTAGACTGGCGCGCATCAACCCATCAACCACGGCCGAAGCGACAAAATCATGGCGGTAAATGCCGCCATCGACGACGAAGGCGGCGCAGATCACAGCGGCGTATTTGCCGGTCTGTGCAAGGTCACGCGCAATCAACGGCATTTCGAATGCGCCGGGCACATCGATTACATCAATCTGTTCCATTGGAATGATTTTGGAAAAACCGTCCAAAGCACGATCAACAATGTCAGCGTGCCACTGCGCTTTTACAAAGGCATATCGGGTGGGTGTCATAGTAATCTCCTTTTGGTTCGACACAGCACCCAAGGCGAATACATGCAGTGCTTCGCCCCAAGATTGGGACGTTACATGCACATTCTCTTTCATCCGGACTATGACCGTCGGCTCTGGTTTCTCACCAGATCTGCTTGACCCTCGATTATCGAGGCGCTCGCGGGCTCGTGGCTCATGTACACATACCGCCGGTGGGGAATCTCGCCCCGCCCTGAGAATATCTGCACTGTTGCCAATGTTTGTACGGCTCTGCAATATCAAAAGTGAATGAATAAGGATCAACAGATGCACCCAAATCAAGTTTATCACACGGCTGATGCGCAGCGTAATCTCGATTTTGCGCGCAAACGCGCCTTTGGCGTGCTGACAGTGAGCGGTGAAGACGGGCCCGAAATCTCGCATATTCCGTTTGTTTTGTCAGAGGCAGGCAAAACACTTGATCTGCATTTGGTACGCTCCAATCCAATTGCGCGTCTGCTGACAACACCGCTTAAGGCAAAGATCGTGATTTCAGGTGGTGATAGCTACATCTCTCCAGATTGGTATGAGGTCGATGACCAAGTGCCCACATGGAATTACGTTGCCGTCCACCTAACGGGTATTTTGGAGCTCCGACCCCAAGAAGAAATGCGTGAGTTGCTAGATAGTCAGACATCGTTCTTTGAAGAGCAATTGCGCCCGAAGGAACCTTGGCGTGCAAGAAAAATGAACCCTGATGTTTTGGACAAAATGATGCGCCAAATTGTACCGTGCCGAATGGCAATTACAACCGTGGATGGGACGTGGAAACTAAGCCAAAATAAACCTGACCCCGTGCGGATGCGCGCGGCAGATGGTGTCGCGGCATATGGGTTGGGCACAGGCTTGGATGTTTTGGCCGCGCTCATGCGTGGCGTTAAATAACAGCGATTTAAAATAAAATTTCTTTAGCTTTTTGGCTTCTTTGGCAGGAGCTTTGATCCCTAGAACCACAATTTTGGAGCTACACATGAAACTTTATCACAGCCCGATGTCGCCATTTGTTCGAAAAGTCATGGTCCTGCTCGTTGAAACGGGTCAACTCAGTGACGTGGAAATTGTTCCTGTGACGACGACTCCAATCACTCCGATGGCTGGGTTGTTAGCTAAAAATCCACTTGCTAAAATTCCTGCGCTGGAACGCAACGATGAGGCCACACTCTATGACAGCCGTGTTATTTGCGCATTCTTTGACGCAAGGGCAGGGAATAAGCTCTATCCATCTGGCGCAAGGAAGTGGGAAGCCTTAACGCTCGAGGCAACTGCCGATGGGATTTTGGATGCAGCAGTTTCTATAACCTATGAGGGCCGTGTTCGGCCTCAAGAAAAGCAGTGGGATGGCTGGACGGATGCGCAATGGTCCAAAGTCATTGGTGGCTGCTGCGCCATCAATACACGTTGGATGAGCCATTTGAGCGGACCGTTGGATATAGGACAAGTTTCTGTTGCATGTGCACTGGCCTATCTGGACTTTCGCCATAGTGCGCGTGGTTGGCGCGAAGGAAACGATGCTTTGGCGGCTTGGTATGAGGACTTCAATGACCGCGAGTCGATGCAAATGACTGCGCCACCAGCTGGGTAGATCGCAAATGTTGATTCGGTTGTGTGGTTGCATGAAAAATTTCATTTTGGCCAAAACCCTTCAGCCGAGTTAATGAAATACTTATTTTCAAGGTCATTTCTGCATCAGAATGTGCAACTGCGACCAGATGCGTCACTGATGTGTCTAGACGCACCCTCACTCCCTCGTTACATAGCGGCCAGCAAGGGTGCGTCTGAGACGCGCCCAATGTGTCTATTGGTCCCAAGAGGGCCGGAAAAATTGGAGAAACCCACGTGTCACACTCAGATGAACACGCAGGCACCCGCCGGGATTTCCTGTACTATGCCACAGCAGGTACAGGTGCCGTAGCCGCAGGTGCAGCCGTATGGCCGCTAGTCAATCAGATGAACCCATCCGCAGACGTGCGTGCGCTCGCGTCGATCTTTGTCCCTGTTGGGGATATTGAACCCGGCACGCAGCTTACCGTTAAATGGTTGGGCAAGCCTGTGTTCATTCGTCGTCGCACGGAAGAAGAGATTGCAGAAGCACGTTCAGTAGATTTGGCCGACTTGGCTGATCCGATCGCGCGGAACGAAAATTTGGGTGAAGTAGACGCTTCTGACGCAAACCGCTCATTGTCCGAGGACGGTGAATGGTTGGTCATGATGGGCGTGTGTACGCACCTTGGTTGTGTGCCTTTGGGCGATGCTGGTGACTTCGGCGGTTGGTTCTGCCCATGTCACGGTTCGCACTATGACACGGCTGGCCGTATCCGTAAGGGTCCAGCACCGACAAACTTGCCGGTTCCACCGGCTGTCTTCGTGGACGATTCCACGATCAAACTAGGTTAAGGGAGAGACGCAATGGGTGGAATTCCTCACGACCATTACGAACCAAAGACCAAAGGCGAAAAATGGCTACACAGCCGTTTGCCTATCGTTGGTTTGATGTATGCAACATTGACTGCACCGACACCGAAGAACTTGAACTGGATGTGGATCTGGGGCATCGTTCTAACGTTCTGTCTGGTTTTGCAGATCGTAACGGGTATCGTTTTGGCGATGCACTATACGCCACACGTCGACAATGCGTTCGCTTCTGTTGAGCACATTATGCGTGACGTGAATGGCGGCTATATGCTGCGTTATATGCACGCTAACGGCGCGTCGCTGTTCTTTGTTGCTGTATATGCCCACATTTTCCGTGGCCTATATTACGGATCATATAAAGCACCGCGTGAAGTTACGTGGATTATTGGTATGTTGATCTATCTTCTGATGATGGCGACCGGCTTCATGGGTTATGTTTTGCCTTGGGGCCAAATGTCATTCTGGGGTGCAACTGTTATTACTGGTTTGTTTGGCGCAATCCCGTTCATCGGTGAAAGCATCCAAACGTTGCTATTGGGCGGTCCAGCCGTCGATAACGCAACCTTGAACCGTTTCTTCAGCTTGCACTACTTGCTGCCTTTTGTGATTGCAGGCCTCGTCATCCTTCACATCTGGGCGTTCCACACTACTGGCAACAACAACCCAACGGGTGTTGAGGTTCGTCGTGGTTCAAAAGAAGAAGCTGAAAAAGACACGCTGCCATTTTGGCCATACTTTGTGATCAAAGACTTGTTCGCACTGGCTGTGATCTTGGTTGTATTCTTTGCTGTTGTTGGCTTCATGCCGAATTATCTGGGTCATCCGGATAACTACATCGAAGCAAATGCGTTATCTACACCTGCACACATCGTTCCAGAATGGTACTTCTTGCCGTTCTACGCGATCTTGCGCGCCTTCACTTCTGAAGTTTGGGTTGTTCAAATTGCGTCCTTCGTGACCGGTGGAATTATCGATGCTAAGTTCTTTGGTGTTCTGGCGATGTTTGGTGCGATTGCTGTGATGGCGCTGGTGCCATGGTTGGATACATCATCAGTTCGTTCTGGTCGTTTCCGTCCAATGTTCAAATGGTGGTTTGCGCTTTTGGTCATCGATTTCTTTGCCCTGATGTGGCTGGGTGCGATGCCTGCTGAAGAACCATATGCTAGCTTCTCGTTGATCGCGTCAGCGTATTGGTTCGCCTACTTCTTGGTTATCCTCCCGTTGTTGGGTGTGATCGAGAAGCCGGACGCACAGCCTGCGACCATCGAAGAAGACTTTGCCGCCCATTATGGTGGCGACGCAGACAAGTCTGCGGAATAAGAGGAAGATGCGCATGTTCAAAAAACTCGCAATCAGCACTGTGGCAGCGGTAACGCTGGCCACAGGCGCTTTCGCCGCTGGTGGTGAAGGTCACATCGAAGACTTTGATTTCTCATTTGAGGGACCGTTTGGTGCCTTTGATCAGAACCAGCTTCAACGCGGTCTACAAGTTTACACCGAAGTTTGTTCTGCCTGTCACGGTTTGAAATTCGTCCCGATCCGCACACTTGCGGATGAAGGCGGACCACACCTGCCAGAGGATCAAGTCCGTGCATATGCAGCACAGTTCGACATCTATGATGCCGCTTTGGACGAAGATGTACCTCGTAAGCCTTCTGACTTCTTTCCAGAGTCTGCGTTGGAGAATGCACCTGACTTGAGCCTAATGGCGAAAGCACGTGCTGGTTTCCACGGCCCTTACGGTTTGGGAATTAACCAATTTGTAAAAGGTATCGGTGGTACAGAATACATCGCTTCGATCTTGACCGGTTATACGGGTGAAGAGAAAGAGCAGGCAGGTGTGACGTTTTATGAGAATACGGCATTCCCAGGTGGCTGGATCGCTATGGCACCACCGCTTTATGGTGAGGATGTAGAATTTGCTGATGGTCACGACAACGACTTGCACCACATCGCTGCTGACGTTTCAGCATTCTTGATGTGGACAGCGGAACCAAAAATGATGGCGCGTAAGCAAGCTGGCGTTGTTGGTGTTCTTCTGCTGACCTTGTTGTCTGTACTTCTGTACATGACCAATAAGAAGCTTTGGGCACCTCACAAAAAGAAGCACTAAAGCAGCTTCCTTTAGAATCTAAAAGGCCCTGCACTGGCGACAGTGCAGGGCCTTTTTTTGGAATGGATATAGCTCGTTTTAAGCGATTAATTGCTTGTTATGTGCACGCAATATGGTTGCCGAAACGATTTGGCCTTCAGCTTGCGGCGCGGCAAACGATACCTCGGTAAATTGTTCTGTACGGCCCATGTTCGGGTTCTCCATCAATATTTGATGAGTTTTTCCAACCTGAGCCTGTAAATGATGCTGTACTTGCGTTTCGCCCGCTTCACGCAATGCCGCTGCACGTATTTTGATAGCTTTCCCATTGACCTGTGGCATCCGCGCAGCTGGCGTGCCGGGGCGTGGTGAATAAGGAAAGACATGCAGCCACGTCAGATCACATTCAGTGACTAGGGCAAGTGAGTTAGCGAACATTTCGTCTGTTTCGGTCGGGAATCCTGCAATTATATCTGCACCAAATGTCATATCTGGCCGAAGTTTTTTGGCTTCTTGGGCAAATTGGATTGCATCATCGCGCAAATGGCGGCGTTTCATCCGCTTAAGGATCATATCGTCACCGTGCTGTAGTGACAGATGTAGGTGCGGCATCAAGCGTGGCTCAGTCGCGATTGCCTGCATAAGGTTTTCATCAACTTCAATGCTGTCGATCGAACTGATACGCAAGCGTGGAAGGTCGGGGACCAAACGCAGAATGCGCATAACCAAGTCGCCAAGTTTAGGCTCTGCAGGAAGGTCTGCACCCCAACTGGTCAGGTCTACACCAGTCAAAACAACTTCGTTGAAGCCTTTGTCGACCAGCCGCTTGATCTGATCGACAACGACGCCTGCAGGCACGGAGCGAGAGTTGCCGCGGCCATATGGAATAATGCAGAAGGTGCAACGATGATCACAACCATTTTGAACTTGAACATAAGCGCGGCTGCGCGTTCCAAAACCGTCGATCAAGTGACCGGCAGTTTCAGTGACAGACATGATGTCATCCACTTGGACGGATTCCGTTTCGCCGATGAAGTCCGCAGCTAAGCCTTTCCAAGTGTCGCCCATCATCTTTTCGGTATTGCCGATCACAGCATCGACTTCATCCATTGCTGTGAAGGTCTCAGGCTCTGTCTGCGCCGCACAGCCCGTTACGATTAGTCTGGCGTCAGGGTTCTCACGGCGTAGCTTACGGATGTCCTGACGGGCCTTGCGCACGGCCTCAGCTGTGACAGCGCAGGTGTTGATAACCACTGCATTTTGAAGACCCGCGGTTTCAGCCAGTTCCTTCATTGCCTCGGTTTCATATGCATTCAGCCGACAACCGTGATTTGAGAATTTTGGGGCGGTCATTGTAGTGAATCCAAGAAACTTTGTGTCAGCGTTCCAGAGAAAACGTGCATCGTCCCACCGGTCATCCAAACGCCATCATCGCGCCAGTCTATGTGCAAGGTGCCGCCATCAAGGTCTATACGCACTGTACGCCCTGTTAGGCCGCGTCTAGCAGCTGCAACCGCTGTGGCGCAGGACGAGGAGCCAGAGGCGAGTGTGACGCCCACGCCGCGCTCCCATACGCGCATACGGATGTGATCGGTGCCAACGACTTGGGCGAATTGTACATTTGTTCGTTCTGGGTAGAATGGATGATGTTCAAAAGCGGGACCCTGAGTTTCGAGATCAATGGCGTCGACGTCACCAACGAAGAACGTGCAATGTGGGTTGCCCATGCCCGTTGCTGTGGGTGAGCCGTCAATCGGCAACTCAAGCGTATCAATGTTTTGGGACAACGGAATCTCTTGCCAGTTCAGATCTGGGTGCCCCATGTTGATTGAAGTGATTTGGTCACCCATGTCCTTGGCAAACAAAATTCCGTGCTCGGTTTCTAGGGAAAGAAGTTCGTCGCCCGTTTCGTCCATCAGGTATCGTGCGATGCAACGTGTCGCATTTCCGCAAGCGCCAGCTGTGGATCCATCTGAGTTATAAAATTTCAGATATGCATCAGCGATGCTATCGGTCCTCAAAATCACTGCAAGCTGATCAAACCCAACCCCGCGATGGCGATCACCTAAAGCGCGAGCCAATGATTCTGTCATTTCGAGCGATTGCGCGCGTGCATCGATGACAACGAAGTCGTTGCCTAGTCCATGCATCTTCATGAACGGAAAAAGAATGTTATTTTTTACCTGCATTTGGGGCATATAACCGTGCTTGGCGGTTGAATCCAGTAACTAGCAAATAAAGTTGAAATTATAGGCTTGACCCTAACGCCAACTCTTTCTAGTAAACCGCCTAGTGGGCCTGTAGCTCAGTTGGTAGAGCAACTGACTTTTAATCAGTAGGTCTCCGGTTCGAGCCCGGACGGGCTCACCACTTTTT
>DLQI01000120.1:0-5434 GCA_002478745.1 Rhodobacteraceae bacterium UBA7436
GGCAAGGGAAATCTTGTTGATCACGTTCAGAAATTAGAAAGAGATCGTTTTGATCCCTTCGTCGATCATTTGCTGCTGCATGACGATTCAATCGGTGCCGTTGTTGGTGTATATCGGCTAATGCGTCCTGAAATGGCTGTGGCCGCAGGACAATACTATTCACAAGACGAATATGAATTAGCACCATTGCTCAATTCAAAACGCAAATTGCTGGAATTGGGGAGGTCTTGCTTGCGGCCTGAATATCGTGGTGGCACCGCAATGTTTCATCTTTGGAACGCTCTGGCACAATATGTGTTTAAACATGAAATCGAACTTATGTTCGGAGTCGCTAGCTTTCGCGGCACTGATACAACTGATTTGGCAGCTCCCTTATCGTTGTTGCACCATCGCCACCTTGCGCCCGAAGGGTTGCGTGTTCGGGCGCGCGGCAGGACAGTTCAGCCCATGGACTTAATCCCAGAAGCAGAATTGGATCGCCGCAAAGCAATGCTGCAAATACCCGCATTGATTAAGGCGTATCTGCGCCTTGGTGGGGTCGTGGGCGAGGGCGCGTTTGTGGATCATGAATTCAACACCACAGATGTTTGCCTAATCATGGACACCGCCAATTTGAATAAACGCCAATCGAGAATTTACAGCGGAGAATCCAAAAGATGAACACTTGGTCCGAAGCGGCAGAGCCCAAACCCGAGGCGGTAACTGCAATGGGTTGGCTGCGCGTCGTCGTACGGGCAACGGTTTTGATCGTTTTGGTTTTTGGGAGTTTGTTGGTCTTAGTGTTGGTTCGCCTGGTCGAGCGACCCGCTTGTGGGCTTAGTCGTCCAATCACGCCCCACATAACACAATTTGTTTGTCGTAACGCGCTGCGGGTTCTTCGGTTGCCACTTAATGTGACTGGCGCACCACTACAGGACCGTGCGGCGGTCGTCGCGAACCACACGAGTTGGTTAGATATTTTTGTATTGAACGCATCAAAACGGATCTACTTTGTGTCCAAGGCCGAAGTTGCAGGTTGGCCGGGAATTGGTTGGCTAGCCCGTGCAACAGGCACACTGTTTATTAAACGAGAACGTGGCCAAGCGACGGCACAAACACAAATCATGCAGGCCCGCTTGTTGGCGGGACACAAACTGTTGTTTTTTCCCGAAGGGACAAGCACAGACGGTCAGCAAGTGTTGCCATTCAAAACAACGCTGTTTGGGTCTTTTATGGGTGCTGAATTACGTGAGACGATACAGGTTCAACCAGTAAGCGTCGTGTATCATCCACCAGAAGGCAAACCTAAGTCATTTTATGGGTGGTGGGGCGATATGGAATTTGCAACCAATTTGCTAGGAACCCTCGCAGCTGCATCCCAAGGATCGATTGACGTCATCTATCACCCCGCACTAAAAGTGGCTGAGTTCACGGACCGCAAAGCACTGGCCAAAGCCGCGGAACTGGCTGTACGGGCAGGGCATAATAAACTGCTGGGACGGTGATCGCTTTGCGACCAAAGTAATCGCGTCAAACCCCTTGCCACCAAAGAAATACCAACATATACGCGCGGGACTTAAACCCGCAGTCGGGGTTTGGGCCTTGGGATCAAAATCCCCTAAAGTCCGCCGGTTGATGCATCCGCATTGAACCCCCGACGAGGCGAAAACCGGAAAGGTATTACGACATGGCTCTACCTGAGTTCACCATGCGCCAATTGCTAGAAGCAGGCGTTCACTTTGGTCACCAAACCCAACGCTGGAACCCACGCATGGGCCCGTACATCTACGGCTCACGTAATGGCATCCACATCATGGACCTTACACAGTCCCTTCCAATGCTGGAAGAAGCACTGAAATTGATTCGTGACACCGTTGCTAAAGGTGGCAGCATTCTTTTCGTAGGCACAAAGCGCCAGGCTGCACAGCCAATCGCTGACGCTGCTGAGAAATGTGCACAGTATTACATGAACCACCGTTGGTTGGGTGGCACTTTGACTAACTGGCAGACAGTTTCAAAGTCTATCAACCGTCTGAAGAACATCAACGAGCAAGCAGAGCGCGGCTTTGAAGGTTTCACCAAGAAAGAGCGTCTTGGCATGGAACGTGACCAAGCTAAACTAGAAGCTTCTTTGGGTGGCATTCGCGAAATGGGCGGTCGTCCTGACCTCATCTTCGTAATCGACGTTAAAAAAGAAGCATTGGCTGTAGCGGAAGCGAACAAATTGGGTATCCCAGTTATCGCAATCGTTGACACAAACTGCTCGCCAGACGGCATCGACTACCTGATCCCAGGCAACGATGACGCGGCACGCGCAATTGCTTTGTATACCGACCTTGCAGCACGTGCAGCACTTGACGGAATGTCGGCTCAATTGGGCGCAGCTGGCGTTGACCTTGGCGCAATGGAAGAGGCTCCTGTTGAAGAAGCTCTTGCAGAAGCACCAGCAGACGCTCCAGCAGCTGGCTAAGCTTTAATCGGCTTTAGCACACTGAATTGCAGGGGGCAGGCTTTGGTTTGCCCCTTCACCGTTTAAAGATATAACTCTTATCAGGAGAACCAAGATGGCAATCACTGCATCAATGGTAAAAGAACTGCGCGATTCTACTGGCGCAGGCATGATGGACGCAAAAAAAGCGTTGACTGAAAACAAGGGCGACATGGAAGCAGCTGTTGATTGGCTGCGCACCAAAGGTTTGGCCAAAGCGGCTAAAAAATCTGGTCGTACAGCAGCTGAAGGCCTTGTGGCTGTTAGCGTTGTTGGCGGCAAAGGTGTTGCTGTTGAAGTTAACTCTGAAACCGATTTTGTTGGTAAAAACGCTGACTTCCAAAAAATGGTTGGCGGTATCGCCACTGTTGCAACCGGCACATCAAACATCGATGAGCTGAAAGCTGCAGACATGGATGGCAAATCTGTTGAGCAGACAGTAACTGATGCTGTTGCTGTTATCGGCGAGAATATGTCTGTTCGTCGCATGGCTACTTTGGAAGCCGACGTTGTTGTTTCTTACGTTCACAACTCAGCTGCACCAGGCATGGGTAAAATCGGCGTATTGGTCGGTTTGACCGGTGGCGACGAAGCATTTGGCAAACAAGTAGCGATGCACATTGCTGCTGTGAACCCACTTGCATTGTCCGAAGCCGAAATGGATGCAGATGGCGTTGAAAAAGAGAAGCAGATTCAAATGGATATTGCCCGCGAGTCAGGCAAACCAGAAGCTGTGATTGAAAAAATGATTGTTGGTCGTATGAAAAAGTACGTTGCTGAAGCAACATTGCTTAACCAAGCATTCGTAATCAATCCTGACTTGACTGTTGAAGCCGCAGCAACGGCAGCAGGCGCAACCATCACTGGTTTCGTTCGTCTTGAAGTTGGTGAAGGCATTGAAGTTGTTAAAGAAGATTTCGCAGCAGAAGTTGCTAAAATCAACAACGGCTAAGCTTTAAGCCTCGTGATTCTGAAAAGGCGGTCCTTGTGGGCCGCCTTTTTTATTCGGCGACAAACGGCCACGCGCGAAAACGTTACTTCAGCGTTTGGGTCTCCGCATTACTCTATACTTATAACGTCTGTAAGTAGAGGAATTAGTCATGAAGACTGACCTAACAATTCATCGAAGAACAATCCTAGCTGGTGTCGCTGCATGGGGAACCGTCACATTCCTGCCATATGCCGCGCGTGCCGAAACCCATGCGAGTGATGTGTTTCCATCGCAAAATGGCGTTGTAGAAGTCTCTCCCATTTCCCATGCCTCATTTGTCCTAAAAACGCCTTTTGGTGTCATTTTCAATGATCCCGTTGGCGATCCATCGGCATATCTTGGCTTTCCGACACCCGACTTAATCTTGATAACACACGAACACGGTGATCACTTCAACTTAGGGACATTGTTGGCCGTTGTAGGACCAAAAACTTCGTTGGTTACAAATCCAGCGGTGTTTGCAAAATTGCCTGCCAAATTGCAAGCGCAGGCGACGATGATAGGGAATCGCGAAACCCACGAAACGATGGGGATCGGAATTGAGGCAATCCCAGTATACAATCTAACTGTAGGCCGTCGCAAATTCCATCCACGGGGTCGTGACAACGGCTATATACTCACTGTGGATGGGCTCAGGATTTACATCTCTGGCGATACCGAAGACATTCCAGAAATGCGTGCACTGAAGGACATTGATCTGGCGTTCGTTTGCATGAACCTCCCTTTCACGATGGATGCCGAAGCTGCCGCAAGCGCTGTTTCCGAATTTAAGCCGACCTATTGCTACCCATATCACTACCGTGGGCGGGACAATGGCACACAAGATCCGACAGATTTCGCGGATGCTGTTGGTAAGAGCGTCGACTTTAAGTTCGGTGGCTGGTACGAGGGTTGAAAAGGGGCAGGGGCGCTAGAGGTAATTGAAGCGACCCTGCCCATTTCCTCGACTTAGATTGACACGGGGATGATTCTAAAGTCGATAGAAATGTCCGACCCAAGGATGAAAATGCACCCCAAGGCCGGGTCCGGAAAACCGGCAGTGATCGAGCGCCCCGAAATTGCGGAGATCTTTCACCTAGCTCCAATGGCTTAGCCACC
Source organism: Rhodobacteraceae bacterium UBA7436 (assembly GCA_002478745.1). Lineage (GTDB taxonomy): Bacteria > Pseudomonadota > Alphaproteobacteria > Rhodobacterales > Rhodobacteraceae > Ascidiaceihabitans. Next base: position 4,557 of record DLQI01000120.1, read on the forward strand.
ACTCACGGAACTGTTACAGAATGCAGCTTTGCCGATCGATGTACCAGTCAGGGAATCCTTACCCAATGGTAAAAAATACGGCAACTATAGGCTTGACCTGAGACTTTTCACGCCATCTGAAGGAATTTACAATCCTCCCTCATGCATAAACTCAGTCCATTATTATCAATTCCACCGCTATTAAATAATTGGCCTTAGGCTTCTAAGACGAACATCTGATTTGAAAAGCTAGCCTTCAAAACAGCTTGTGCAGTGGTGTCTACTGCCAAGGTGTCCCGCGCGAGGCGCAAATGTTTCTCAACTGTAGCGACAGTTAGACCCATCAACATCGCGGTATCTTGCATTGTCTTTCCATCGCCCACCCATTCCAAAGCTTCGCGCTGACGTTTAGTCAAACTACGCGCCGCGGTTATGTAGGGCAGGGTTAAGATCTTTAGGTGAGTGATATTGTTGATCAAATGGATATCGCGCCCGTGCTCTTCCCAGACGGCATCAATATCGCCTTGGTCAATACCACGTTTAGCCGTCAGGGCAATTGCCCCTTTGGACCGTGCAGAGACGGATTTGAAGCTGACCGTATAACCTGCAGTTACGCCCATTGCGTAGTTAAATTCTAAAACGCGTCGTTCAGCATCCGTTAATGTTTTTGAACGCTGCATTTGTGCCAGAATTTCCCAACTGCAAGCGCCTTCATTGTTAAGTGCCCAATTGACCATTGGCGCCTGATTATAGTGGCGCTCACCCAGGAAGACATCGGTGTATGCTGAGTCATGATTTGTCAAAACGATAAAATCTTCGGGGTCACCCAAAGAGGTACCCGATCGATATCGCGTAAAGCCATAGATCAACCGATCAAAGCCGTAGGTATCCATACACGC
>DLQI01000120.1:5493-29031 GCA_002478745.1 Rhodobacteraceae bacterium UBA7436
AAAAACAAGTAATCCCTCACCATGTTTGTGATGGGTTTCACTTCAAATGCCCCGACAACGCGTCGATTGCCAAGCGGTAACCCGCAGCCCCAAATCCGCAAATTTGCCCGACAGCGACAGCTGCAATAAAACTGGTGTGGCGAAATTCTTCACGAGCATGAATATTGCTAAGGTGCAGTTCAATCACTGGAAGTTCGACGCTTAAAATCGCATCACGCAAGGCAATTGAGGTGTGTGTGTATGCACCTGCATTCAAGATGATGCCAGCAAATGTGCCCTTTGCTGCGTGTATTGCGTCGACCAACTCACCTTCATGGTTAGATTGCATACATGATACTGAAATACCAATTTCAGTCCCGTATGCCACACAATCCTCTACAATGTCCGATAGGGTTGTGGCGCCATAAACTTCAGGTTGGCGTGTCCCTAGCAAGTTCAAGTTAGGGCCGTTCAAAACGAGGAAAGAGGTCATAGGCTTATCCGGATAAATTCAACTCAAACGTTACACGTTTTTTGCTAAAAGTGTCTAGTGTCTATGGAATTTGATGGGGGCATCAAACTTTAGATTAAGACATAGTTTGAGAGCGATACGTCATCACACATTAGTGGCGACCAACCAACAGACACCGGAAAACATCAATTTCGTTTAATTTTGTCTAGACCTCACCTCCAGTTCATTTTGACGCAACGGCACACAAACTGGGTGGCATAGAGCGGCTTGTCAGCAACACCCGTGGCTGCAACAGTAAAATTCAACACCTAAGTCGCTTGCATTTTGGGTTTCGGGAGCACGAGAATGACACCACATCAATTGTTTTCCTTGGATGGTAAAGTTGCACTTATAACTGGCGGTGCCACAGGTATTGGCAGAATGGCTGCAACTGGGCTGATGCAAGCGGGTGCACATGTTTTTATCGCCTCTCGTAAGCAAGTTGCGTGCGAGGCAGTTGCCGCAGAACTCAATCAAATGGGCTCGTCGGGCAAAGCGACAGGTTTTGTTGGTGACGTCGGCAGCGCTGCAGGAGTGGAAGCGCTTAGCGAAGAAATTGCTAAACGCACAGGCACACTCAACATATTAATGAACAACGCGGGACTGACATGGGGTGCCGAACTGGGCAAATTTCCATTTGAGGCATGGGAAAAAGTGCAAAGCGTAAACAACGCAGGACTTTTCCATCTGACCCAATCCCTTCTTCCGATGCTTATAAAATCAGCCACATTGGATGATCCTTCAAGGGTCGTGAATGTCGGTTCCGTTATGGGGGATGCACCGCTTGGTGATGGGGCATACAGCTACGCGGCATCAAAAGCTGCTGTGCACCAAATTACAAAGATCATGGCTAAAGAACTGGCCGAAAAGCATGTAACCGTTAATGCTCTTGCACCCGGCCCGTTCGTGTCACGCATGACAGCCTTTGCCACAGCAGACGAAGAAACACGTGACAAAGTTGGGCAAGATGTACCCTTGGGTCGTGTCGGTCGCGACGAAGACATCGCGGGCTGTATGCAATTCCTGTGCGGACGCGGAGGCAGCTACCTCACTGGTGCTATTCTACCTGTTTCTGGAGGAATCCAAGTGATGTCAGGCCCACATCTGTTTCGCGCAGCATTAGAAGGTTAAAGGATGATACGATTCGACAACCGTGTGGCGATTGTGACAGGGGCTGGAATTGGCCTTGGGCGCAGCCACGCGCTGGGGTTGGCTGCGCGCGGCGCAAAAGTTGTTGTCAATGATCTCGGTGTTGACGCCAGTGGGGTTGGTTGTTCATCAGCGGCGGCCAACGCCGTTGTAGAAGAGATTGAAGCATTGGGTGGGGAAGCATTCGCCAATGGCGCTGATGTTTCGAACTCTGAACAAGTGATCGATATGATCAACCAAACGATGCAACGGTGGGGACGCATTGATATCCTAGTAAACAACGCTGGCATCTTGCGCGACAAGTCTTTCGCTAAGATGTCACTGGACGATTTCTCCAAGGTTGTTGATGTCCATCTTACAGGCAGCGCCAATTGCTGCCATTCGGTTTGGCCAATCATGCAAGAGCAAAAATATGGACGAATTGTACTGACGTCATCGGCCTCTGGTCTCTATGGAAATTTTGGACAATCCAATTACGGTGCCGCCAAAGCCGCAATGGTGGGTCTGATGAATGTTTTACATTATGAAGGCGTGCGCGACGACATTCGGGTCAACACACTCGTACCTTCGGCTGCTACTCGCATGACCCAAAACCTGGTTCCCGAAACGGCACATGACCTTCTAGCACCAGAAAAAATAACGCCTGGCTTGCTGTATTTGGTGAGCGAAGAAAGCCCTACGAAAACGATACTAAGTGCAGGCGCGGGATGCTTTGCACAAACACGTATATTTGAAACCGAAGGTGTTATGATTAAGGGTGACATCACCCCCGAAACTGTAGCCCAAAACTGGAAAAATATTTCTGATCCAGCAGGGCAAACCGAAATACCCGATGCATTCACTCAAACGCGAAAATACGCCAAGCGTGCTGCTGAAGCTCATAAAATAAAACTGAATTGGTAAGATGGAGCACATTTCATCTTACCAAAGAAACTCTTGGGTCTGGGGCCGCGCCTCAGCCACAATCATCAATGTCCTACCCAATTATAAGGTCAACCACCATGCGTGATGCAGTCATCGTCTCAACAGCCAGAACTCCAATCGGTAAAGCTTACCGAGGCTCCTTCAATGCCACCACGCCTCAAGCTTTGGCAGCACATGCAATCACGCACGCTGTAAAAAGGGCGGGGATTGAGGGCCATGAGATCAGCGACTGCATCCTCGGCGCAGCATTACAACAAGGACACTCCAGCACCAATATCGCGCGTCAGGCAGCGATCCGTGCAGGTCTTCCAGTAACAGTGGCTGGTATGTCGTTGGATCGACAATGCGCGTCCGGTATGATGGCGATCGCCACAGCAGCTAAACAGGTCATGTATGATGGGATGGACATTGTCATTGGTGGCGGTGTCGAAAGCATTTCAATGGTGCAAACACCTGAAATGAGGGTCGGGTCTGACAAATGGCTCAAAGACAATAAACCTGAAATGTACATGACGATGCTTGAAACCGCCGAAAACGTAGCGACGCGTTTCAACATTTCGCGCGAAGCCCAAGATGCCTATGCCGCTCAATCTCAAGAACGCACGCATGCAGCCCAACAGGCTGGTAAATTGGATGACGAAGTGGTGGCGATGTCCACGACAATGATGGTTCAAAACAAAGAAACGAAGGAGATAACATCTCACGACGTTACGATCGAAAAAGATGAGGGCAATCGCCCAGGCACTAGTGCAGAAAGCCTTGCAGGATTGAAACCGGTCTTTAAAGATGGATTGAATCTGCAAACTGGCGAATTTATTACTGCTGGCAACGCCTCTCAATTGTCAGATGGTGCATCTGCATCGATCGTGATGGAGGCTTCGTTGGCGGAAAAGAAAGGTCTAGAGCCACTAGGTCGCTACGTCGGAGTCATGGCTGCGGGGTGTGAGCCCGATGAAATGGGTATTGGGCCGATTTATGCTGTTCCAAAATTACTCGAAGCCCACGGTCTCAAGATGGACGATATCGGCCTTTGGGAGCTTAACGAAGCATTCGCGAGCCAAGTTTTGGCGTCTCGCGACGTTCTGGGCATCCCAGATGAAATCCTGAACGTAAATGGCGGAGCGATTTCAATTGGGCACCCTTACGGGATGTCGGGGGCGCGTATGGTCGGACACGCATTGATCGAGGGCAAGCGACGTGGTGCCAAATATGTAGTCTGCACCATGTGCGTCGGCGGTGGTATGGGTGCCGCAGGACTGTTTGAAGTACTGTGACCCCAATAAGGACCAGCAACAGCTGGCCTCCCGACTGCAGATGAATAGATAGGGACAACAATATGGCACGCGACGACTCACATCTTCCAAAAGCGCTCCAAGGGTTGCGCGTTCCAATGGTTGCATCTCCATTGTTCATCATTTCGGTACCCGAGTTGGTGATCGCTCAATGCAAAGCAGGTATTGTTGGATCATTCCCCGCTCTGAACGCACGCGAGGAACACGGTGAGCACCCCATGTTGGACACCTGGCTGACACAAATCGAAGAAGAGTTGGATCGGTACAACCAAGCCAACCCCGATACTCCAGCAGCTCCGTTTGCGGTCAATCAAATCGTACATCGTTCTAACACACGGCTTGAACGTGATCTCGAAATTTGTGTAAAACATAAAGTCCCAATTTGGATTACCTCACTTGGTGCCCGTGTAGAAGTGAATGAGGCTGCCCATACATGTGGTGGAATTGTTCTTCATGATGTCATCAACAACAAGTTCGCGCGCAAAGCAGTAGAAAAAGGAGCTGACGGTCTTGTGGCAGTTGCTGCGGGGGCAGGTGGCCACGCCGGAAAACAATCCCCTTTAGCTTTGATTAGTGAAATCCGTGAATGGTTTGAAGGGCCTCTGCTACTGTCTGGATCTATCGCAACAGGTGCATCTCTTTTGGCGGCCCGTGCTATGGGTGCCGACTTGGGGTATACAGGCACCCCCTTTATCGCAACTAATGAGGCAAATGCACAACAAGAGTACAAAGACATGATCGTCGACTCTAGTGCAGATGATATTGTGTATTCGTCACTATTTACAGGTGTTTGGGGGAACTACTTGAAGGGTTCAGTTAAAGCTGCAGGCATGGATCCCGAAAACCTTCCGGTCGCTGACAGCTCATCAATGGATTTTGGTAGTGGATCATCCAAGCCGAAGGCATGGAAAACAATTTGGGGGTCAGGTCAAGGCATCGGTGCCGTTAAGTCCGTTGGTCCAGCTGGCGATGTAATCAAACGTATGGCTGAAGAATACGCCGCCGCGGGTGAAAAACTTGCCACCGAATTTACGTCATGAGCGAACGTTCTCCACTCGATGTTGAAGCCGTATCTAAATACCTGAAACCTAGAATGGATGGATTTGATGGACCGCTAGAGGCCACCAAGTTTGAAAGTGGTCAATCCAACCCAACGTTTTTATTAACAACACCTACGAACAACTATGTGTTACGCCGCAAACCACCAGGGATCTTGTTGAAATCAGCCCATGCTGTGGACCGAGAGTTTCGTGTTCAAAAGGCATTGGCCGGCACTGATGTTCCTGTCGCTAAGATGCACCACCTATGTGAAGACGATTCAGTCATCGGGTCATCGTTCTACATTATGGATCACATTAGCGGCCGTAACTTTGACGAACCAACTCTCGGTGACCTCAACAACGCAGATCGCACTTCTGTGATGAAGGACATGAACCGCGTACTCGCAGCGCTACATGATGTAAATATTGATGAAATCGGCTTGGCTGACTATGGTCCGCCGGGCCACTACCTCGAACGGCAGGTCAGCCGTTGGTCCAAACAGTACCGCGCTTCAGAAACGAAACCATTACCTGCTATGAATCGCCTAATTGATATCATAACAGAACGAATGCCTGTCGATGATGGGCAACGAACGTTGGTTCACGGTGATTACCGTATCGACAACATGATTTTTGAACGTGATGGTACCAGATGTTTGGCGGTTCTCGATTGGGAACTAAGTACCATCGGACATCCTTACGCAGATCTCGCTTCCGTTATCATGCAATGGCAATTGCCGGTCGGTCGCAAAGGACGGGGCCTGATGGGCGTTGATCGCGCCGATCTTGGTTTGCCCACCGATGATGCATTTGTCATGCAATATTGCGAACGAAGAGGATTGGATGGAATTGACAACTTTGGGTATTATGTGGGGTTTTGTTTTTTCCGAATGGCTGCGATTATTCAAGGCGTTCTGAAGCGTGCACTAGACGGGAACGCATCCAATCCGGAGCAGGCAAAAGAACTTGGGGCTTATGTTCCGGTTTTTGCAGAACATGGATTGAAAGCGTTGGACCAACGTTGAAGAACTAGCTCGCGTCGGATATCGGCTCCGGTTAACGCAGCAATTAGTAAAAATAGGACCGCTGGCATGAGCGACACACATCAAACTTTGCTTGATCTTTTGGCACTCGAACCACTTGAGATCGATTTGTTCCGCGGCACAGGGCAGGGTGGTGAGACGTCTACCCGTATCTTCGGCGGCCAAGTCATCGGACAGGCCTTAGCCGCAGCATACGGCACAGTTCCCGATCGATTGTGTCATTCGCTGCACGCCTACTTTATTCGCCCCGGTGACCCAGAAATTCCTGTCATTTATCAGGTTGACCGCGCCCGTGATGGCGGCAGCTTCACGACAAGGCGTGTAGTCGCGATCCAACACGGCAAGCAGATCTTGAACATGTCGGCCAGTTTCCATGTCGCAGAAGATGGATGGGATCATCAACATCCAATGCCTGACGTCGATGGTCCAGACGACTTGCAAGACCAACGCGAATTGCGCGCAGCTCATGTGGATGAGCTTCCTGAAAAGCATCGTGCCGACTTCCTGCGCCCACGTCCTATCGACATCCGCCAAGTGGCACCGCGTGATTTCGTTGATCCAGAACCTACCAGCGACAAAAACCACCTTTGGTTCCGGATGCGGGAAGCCGCTGGATGCACGCCGCAAATGCAGCATTGCTTGTTGGCCTACGCCTCAGATATGAATCTGTTGGGTTCATCACTGCGCCCACACGGCCTGACGTGGTTTAAAGGCGAAGTGATGTCTGCCAGCTTGGACCACGCGATGTGGTTCCACGGCACTCCACAATTTCAAGACTGGCATTTGTACACAATGGACAGCCCATGGACGGGCGGAGGTCGTGGATTTAACCGTGGGGCGATCTATGACCGTAGTGGCCGATTGGTTGCCTCAACGGCACAAGAAGGACTTGTCCGTCCAATCAAACCGCGTAGCTGATCACCCAAATACAAAGAAACACAGCTTGTTATTATCCGGATCACGCACATATGCGCCATAAAATCGGTCAGGAATCCGCTGTCCGGGCGCGCCATCATCCGTGGCACCAAGCGCGATTGCCTTTTCATATAACACACCAACTTCATCTTTATCGCTGGCTGGAAATGCAGTCATGGCACCGTTCCCTGGTGTTGGGTCATTTTTGTCGTACGGCTTACAAATCGCCAACATTGGTTCACCACGCTTTGTGCCAATGAAAGCGATACGTCCCATATCTGTTACGATCTTGGAACCTTTGTCAGCGAAAAGGGCTGTGTAAAATGTCTTAGCCGCTTCCATGTCCGAAACGCCAATTGTGGTGTACCCAATCATAATTCTAACTCCTTGTTTTCAGTCGTCGAAATCATTGAACTGACGGTTCAATTTCCGCATGCCGCCAATCCAGCGTTCATAATTTTCGGTTTTGGCCTGCATGTAACCCGTGACAGATTTGTGCGGCAGAACCAAAAAGGTCTCATCCCTAATCGCCTGTACACAACATTCTGCGACATCATCAGGTTCAATCATCCCATCAATGGCTGCGACGTGCTCTTCTAGACCACGGGTCATTTCAGTGCGCACGGCTTGAGGGCATAATACGGAAACCTTAATCCCCTGATCGCCATATGTCATTGCCATCCACTCTGCCAACCCAACAGCGGCGTGTTTTGTAACGCCGTATGGGGCAGAACCGATTTGGTTAAGCAATCCTGCAGCAGAAGACGTGTTCAGAAGATAACCTCCACCACGTGCTGCCATGAGCGGCACCAAATGACGGGCTGCCCAAACGTGGCTCATCACATTGATATCCCAGATACGTTGCCAGTCGTCATCGGGCACTTCGACACCACCAAAGGTGAAAATACCGGCGTTCGAGCAGAACAGATCTATTGGACCAACATTAGCTTCAACATAGTCAATAAGTAACCTTACTTCAGGTTCAGATGAAACATCAACCTTGATGTGTATGCCATTGATTCTACTGGCTGTATCAGCAGCACCACCTTCATCAATGTCAACACATACGACATTCTTCGCACCCTCGGCCGCAAAGCGTAGACACATCGCGCGACCGATGCCTTGGGCGGCACCAGTCACGACAATAATTTTGTCTTTAAGATCCACGTTTTACGCTCACTTACCGCCAGTCATTAAACGACTGGTCGCTTGTTTTGTATCGGCCTGACGTGAGTTACTGTCTTTAAATGCTCTAACTTCAGCACGTGCAATGACATGGTGATGCACTTCATCGGGACCATCCGCATAACGCAAGGTGCGCTGACCTGCGTACATACCTGACAGCGGGGACCATTGAGAAATCCCTGTCGCGCCATGTACTTGCATGGATTGATCAATGATTTCACAAACCCGCTCTGGCACCAACGCCTTGATCATCGAGACCCAAATGCGGGCTTCTTTGTTTCCTAACACATCCATGGCTTTCGCCGCCTTCAGCACCATCAAACGCATGGATTCAATATCAATCCGCATCCGGGAAACGGTTTCCATATTCTTCCCGAGATCAATGATCGGTTTACCAAAGGCTTCGCGATTGATTGCACGATCAAGCAATAAATCCAGCGCTTTTTCGGCCTGACCAATGGATCGCATGCAGTGGTGAATTCGCCCTGGACCCAATCGCACTTGTGAAATTTCAAAACCGCGGCCTTCACCCCATAGGATATTTTCTTCTGGAACTCGAACATTCGTAAAGCGAATATGCATATGACCATGTGGCGCATCATCGTGACCAAACACATGCATTGGACCAAGAACCTCAACACCCGGCGCGTCCATCGGGACCAAAATTTGGCTCTGTTGCCTGAAACTTTCGGCATTTGGTGAGGTTTTCACCATAACAATCATGACCTTACAGCGCGGGTCTCCGGCGCCTGAGATATAGTATTTCTCACCGTTGATGACCCATTCACCGTTCTCAAGAACCGCTGAGGTGGAAATATTCTTCGCATCCGATGAAGCTACATCTGGTTCAGTCATTGCGAATGCAGAGCGTATTTCGCCAGCCAGCAGCGGCTTGAGCCACGTGTCTTTTTGCTGCTGCGTACCAATGCGCTCCAAAACTTCCATGTTACCAGTGTCAGGTGCAGAGCAATTCAGGGTCTCTGGGGCGAGGGGGCTCTTGCCCAATTCGGCAGCAATATATGCATAATCAAGGTTTGATAGTCCTTCGCCTGTTTCTGCGTTTGGCAAGAAAAAGTTCCACAGACCTGCATCACGGGCCTTTTGTTTTACAGTCTCCAACAACTCCAATTGGCCTGGCGCATAAGACCAACGATCTGCACGACCTTCGCCCATACGGTAAAATTCGTCTGCGATCGGATCAACATTTTCGCGAATGTGTTTAATCACTGCGTTCAAAAGCGGCTTATTCTTCTCCGACATTTCGAGGTTGTTCATATCGAGTGGCGTTTGACTGTCCGTCATGCGGCGATCCTTGATGTGGAATAAGTTATTAAAGACAATGTCATAACAACCTAAGTTTATGTCCGTTCTTCGAGGGCACCAGCAAAAACTTACCGGGTCATATCTACGACATCGACCCTCAAGAGTTATTTGGTGTCCGATCTTGGTATAATGCTAGAACGGATATTACCTTCTGCCAATATGGTGGAACGGAACGTCACATGAGGAGATTGTCCTTGCACAACCGTTTCCATACAACCTTTTGTTTACATAATACAAATTATAAGTAATCTAATATTCCAAACATCACGTGTAAGCATTGTCGTAATATATTGTTTTAAAATACTTTTAGATTAAACCATATCCCGCCCCACGAACGGTTCTTACAACATCGCTACCACCAAACTGCATCAATGCTTTGCGTAGCCGTCCAATGTGAACATCAACTGTTCTTGTATCAACATAGTTGTCGCGCCCCCAAACACGATCCAGCAGTTGATCGCGGCCCCAAACGCGAGACGGTTTTTCCATAAAAGTTACCAGCAATCGAAACTCAGTTGGACCAAGTTTCAGCTCGTTACCATCACGCGTCACTTTGTGGCTCTCAGCGTCCAGCGTGATGTCATCATACGTCAATTGCTGTCCAACAGATGGCCGCACACGCCGCAATTGACTGCGCACACGCGCCATAAGCTCGATCACAGAATACGGCTTGACCACATAGTCATCCGCACCCGTTTCAAGGCCTCGGACACGATCAACGTCTTCGGATCTCGCAGACAACATGATTACGGGAATTCCACGGGTCGTAGACTTTGATTTAAGTCGGCGACAGACTTCGATCCCACTGAGATGCGGCATCATCCAATCAAGAACAATAACATCCGGCATCTCTTCTTCAACCAACATCATGGCGTCTTCGCCATTGTCAGCATGAATTACGTGATAGCCTTCAGCCTCTAAATTATAAGCCAGCACTTCGCGCTGTGCTGGTTCGTCTTCCACAACGAGTATACAAGGTCGGTCGATCGACATGTGGCGATCCCTCTAGATGGTCTGCGTTGAGGTGACGTCTGATTTCACACGGTCTTCTTCGGGATATTCGCCTGTCACCAGATACACCACTTGTTCGGCTATCGCGGTTACATGATCGCCCATGCGCTCAATATTTTTACCAATAAAATGTAGGTGCATACACGCTGTAATATTACGCGGATCTTCCATCATAAACGTAAGGAATTCACGAAACAAACCATTGTACATTTGATCAACATCACTGTCGCGTTTGATCACATCGCCTGCCAGCTCTGCATCACGGTGAATGTATGCATCCAGTACGTCTTTCAACATCTTGCTTACCTCTTTGGCCATTCGGCGCAGCGAACCAGCGCTGTCACTCACAGGTGCCATTTGTGCCAAGACGCCCGTACGTTTGGCCATGTTCTTGGCGTAGTCACCGATACGTTCAAGATTCCCACTGATCTTCATAATTGCCAAAACAAGTCGCAAATCACCAGCCGTAGGCGAGCGAAGCGCGATTAAGCGTGCAGCATCTTCATTGATTTTCTCTTCAAGTAGATCAATTGCCTTGTCGGCGGCGCGGACCTTCTCGGCACGTTCCTCATCACGGGTTTCTAGTGAGATAGCGCCTTCCAAAATGGCGGCCTCAACAAGGCCTCCCATTTTCATGATCTTTGCTTGAATATCCTCAAGGTCACGATCAAATGCAGATGTGATGTGTTGCTGTGTCATGTTTGTATTCCCTACCCGATCCGGCCGGTGATGTAGCTTTCAGTGCGTGGATCCTGAGGCGTGGTAAAGATCTGCCCCGTTTCCCCATATTCTACCATATTGCCCAAATGAAAGAACGCTGTTTTTTGGCTTACGCGTGCTGCTTGCTGCATGGAGTGCGTAACAATCACGACTGAAAAGCTCTGGCGTAATTCGTCAATCAATTCCTCAACCTGTGCAGTGGCGATTGGGTCTAGTGCGGAACATGGCTCATCCATCAACAACACCTCTGGCTCTGTCGCAACCGCGCGCGCAATGCAAAGACGCTGTTGCTGTCCACCCGACAACCCTGTGCCAGGTGATTGTAAACGATCCTTAACCTCGTTCCAGATTGCACCACGGCGCAACGCGCGTTCTACGATTTCATCCAGATCGGCTTTGTTTTGGGCAAGACCATGGATGCGCGGACCATAAGCGACATTATCATAGATCGATTTCGGAAACGGGTTTGGTTTTTGAAACACCATTCCAACCTTGGCCCGTAATTGCACGGGATCAACACGACGATCATAGATATCTTCGTCGTCAATGCGAATTGATCCGGTCACGTTACAGATATCAATCGTATCATTCATCCGGTTCAGGCACCGTAAAAATGTGGACTTGCCGCAACCCGATGGGCCAATAAACGCGGTGACCGTCTTATCCTCAATATCAATGCTGACATCTTTGATGGCATGATTATCACCATAATAGACCTGTACATCGCGTGCCGAAATTTTGATGGCTGTGGTGCCCATGTGGCTCTCCATAATATTCTTATCGTTCATTTTCAGCACTCCAACTCACCAGCGGCGCTCAAAGCGACGGCGTAAGATAACGGCGACGGTGTTCATCGTGACAAGGAAAACCAACAAGATGATAATCCCACCCCATGCACGCTCATAGAATGCAGGGTCAGCACGTTTGGCCCACTCATATATTTGGGCTGGCATGGCTGAGTTCGGTGAAAGCAATCCAGTAGCAATGCTATCAGGCGGGTTCGACGCGATGAACCCAACCATTCCAATCAACAACAACGGTGCCGTCTCACCTAACGCCTGCGCCAAGCCAATAATTGTACCTGTTAGAATGCCCGGAGCAGCTAAAGGTAAAACGTGATGAAAGACCGATTGCATTTTTGAGGCCCCTACCCCAAGTGCCGCGTCACGGATCGATGGCGGCACTGCCTTTAACGAGGCACGTGTTGAGATAATGATCGTTGGCAAAGTCATCAGTGTGAGGACCAAGCCACCAACCAACGGGGCTGAATTGGGCAGGTACATGTAGTTGATGAACACTGCCAAACCTAAGATCCCGAAAACGATTGAAGGAACCGCTGCTAGGTTTGATATATTCACTTCAATTATATCCGTGATCCAGTTCTTAGGCGCGAATTCTTCGAGGTAGATTGAGGCGGCAACGCCAATGGGCAAAGCCAGAACCAATACAACGAGCATCATAAAGAACGAACCAATCATCGAGGTTCCCATGCCCGCGGCCTCAGGGCGCGCGTCAGATGCATCAGACCCAGTGATGAACGACATGTTAAAGCGTTTGGCCAAGCTACCTTCGGCTTTCAATGCGTCTGCGAGATCAAGCTGCGCCGGAGATATGTTTTTGTCGTTGCCAATACTGTCGCGGCTAACACGCCCTTTCAGGTAACCATCAACGCGAGAAGATGCCAAAAATTCGAAACCAACGGTCTCGCCAATTTGGTTTGGGTTATTCAGCGCATAATCTCGTACCTGAGCTGCCGCACTTTTGGACAGAATACCAACCATCTTTTTAGCTTTAAGATCAGTCTCAATCTCTAACTCTGCAACCTTCGCCTCAAGCGCGTTTGACAATAACGGAGTATAGCCAAATGTGGATACTTTTTTGATATCATCCAGATTACGGTCGCCTTTTTCATCCAGTTTTCCGGCCAACAATTCGACCTCCAACGCGACAAATGTTTGCTGATAGGCACCTGCCCCACGTGTCACAATGTTGAAAACAAGGATCGACAGCATCAACAAACCAAAGGCGATAGCAATCATCCCATAGGCTTTGAACCGTGTCTCCGCTGCGTTACGTGTGCGAGTGCGCGCATCCAACTGCAGCAGCGACGATTTCTTCTTTTCAGTTTTTTGAATCGCGTCGGTCAATCGTACTGCTCCCGATATTTGCGCACGATATAAAGCGCGATCACATTAAGTCCGAGGGTTAGAACAAACAGCGTCAAGCCAAGTGCAAAAGCCACCAGCGTTTCTGGGCTCGCGAAATCAGTATCACCCGTTAATTGGCTAACGATGCGTGTTGTAATGGTTGTCATCGCATCTAGCGGGTTGGCCGAGAACTTTGCGATTGCCCCCGCACCCAAAACAACAATCATGGTCTCTCCGATTGCACGTGACGCGGCCAATAGTACCGCCCCTACGATTCCAGGCAGAGCGGCAGGCAGCACAATCTGGCGGATCGTTTCCGAGGGCGTTGCGCCAAGCCCAAGCGAGCCATCGCGCAATGACTGAGGAACAGCGTTGATAATGTCATCAGACAATGAGGACACAAACGGGATCAACATAATCCCCATGACCAAACCAGCGGTTAGAACAGCTGTGGCGCCACTCATCCACTCAAGCCCCAACAACCCTTCTTGACCACGCCCAAACACGCGGACCAATGCGGGACCAACTGTCACAAGTGCAAACAAGCCATACACGATGGTTGGAATACCGGCTAATATTTCGAGCAGTGGTTTGGCAAACGCGCGGACTCTCGGACCTGCATATTCACTAAGGTAAATGGCGGCAAACAATCCAACTGGGACTGCAACAATCAATGCAATGATCGAGATATAGATCGTGCCCCACAGTAATGGAAGAATAGATAGATCGCTGTCGCCACGAAAATTCGGAGCCCATGAACCGCCAAAAAAGAAGTCTGTCCACGAGTGAAGCTTGAAGAAATTAATTGATTCAAACAGCATCGAAAACACAATACCAATGGTTGTCAAAATGGCCAAAGACGCCGCCAAAACCAGTAAGGCAAGTATTCCACGTTCAACCGTATTTCGTGCGCGAAACGTTGGTTTAGCTGCTAAGACTGAGAGGGCAAAACCGATCAATGCCAGCGGAACGATAATCAAAACCATCCACGACTGACCCATCTTCGTTTGTGCGCGATAGTTTTGAGCCGCCTTTAACACCTCTGGCTGAACATCAGAGCCAACCGCGGCACCAACACCAGCCAATAGTGCCCGAATATCCGTCTGCTCCGTATCCAGTTTAAGTGTTTCGTTTTGGCTTAGGGTACCTGTACTAACAACAACTTCAAGACCATCTGCAACACGGCGTACATCGCTCATGACCAGCCCTATGGAGGACCCCTCGGGGATGAGTTTGTCTGGAATAGTCGATAGAATATTGCGTTCCACCAGCATCGGTTGGGCAAGCAGCCAAATCAGCAAAACACCCAGCGCCGGTATTGCTGTGAACATGGCAGCATTAGAACCGTAATAAACCGGAAGCGAATGCAGTTTTCTACGATCGCCACCAGCGGTCGAAATCGCACGCTTACTTGCCAAAAAATAACCCAGTGTGGCCAAGATCAGGATTGCTATGACGAGTAGGCTTGTCGTGCTCATATTTCGCTCCGGCGTTGCTTTGATCGCGATAATTTAAAGTAAATCAGGCCACCTGTTTGACAGGGCAGCCTGATGTATTGCGCTCTTTTTAAGAACCAGACCCAACGACAAATTCGTCAGATACAGCTGTTTGTGTGGCTTCCAACTCTGGATCCGCAACCAAACCGTATTCAGCCAACGGCCCGTCTTCACCGGCAATTTCGTCCGCAACAAAGAACTCTGCAAAATTTTTCAAGCCTGGGATCACGCCGATGTGAGCTTTTTTCATGTAAAAATACAGTGGACGCGATACAGGGTATTCACCGGTTGAGATGCTTTCGGTCGAAGGCATAACACCAGACATTGTCGCGACTTGTAGCTTGTCGGTATTGTTCTCATAGAACGCGAGGCCAAACACGCCAATGCCGTCTTTGTTGCTCTCAATACGCGCTAAGGTTTCGGTATAATCGCCATCAATGTCGACGGATTTGCCGTCCGTACGTAAGGCAATGCAGGCTTTCTCGGCCGAATTTTTCTTAGCTTTATCAGTGTCGCCAGACGCTGATGCTAACAAAACATCAAACGCGCCTGTGGCTTCACACCCCTCCAAGATCACTTTGTCTTCAAATACTTCACGCGTGCCGTGCTTTGTGCCCGGGACGAATGCTTGGATAGGTTGATCCGCAAACGCGGCGTTCACTTGAGCCCAATTGCTGTTTGGGTTGGCAACCATTTGACCTTCGACTAGAATCTGGTCTGAAAGTGCCAAGAACCAATCCGTTGGCGTGAATTCAAATCCGTTGCCCGTAATGTCTGAGGCAAAAACTATGCCATCATATCCAATGCGTACTTCTATAATATCTGAAACACCTGCTTTAGCGCAGGCTTTTAGTTCGTTCTCTTTAATCTGACGGGAGGCGTTTGCGATATCGATGGTGTTTTCACCAACGCCTTCGCAAAAACGCTTAAGGCCTGCAGATGATCCACCAGATTCGACAATCGGTGTTGGGAAATCAAAGTTCTCGCCAAAAGCTTCTGCAACAATAGATGCGTATGGAAGTACGGTAGAAGAACCGGCAATTTGAATTTGATCGCGTGCAATGGCGGCTGTTGCAGAAACGGCTGCAAGGGCCAGTGCGGACGTCGTAAGTTTCACAAATGACATAACTGTCTCCTGAAGTGACTTAATCGGATCACCCCAATGGCGACCTTGAGCCATCCATTAGGCCTTGGTTGCTATGTTTTTGTGACGGTTACGTAACAGTTTTATGACAGCGGCTTAAAAACGGCTAAGACACCTCAATTATTTGGAAAAATAGGGGTTAAAGGTCCGCCAACGTGGTCGGCAGAACTACAGAAAAGGTCGTGCCTTGCGGTTCTGTCTTGTAGATTCGTAAACGTCCACGATGACGGCTCACAATGTGTTTCACAATTGCGAGGCCAAGCCCCGTACCACCAAGTTCACGACTGCGGTGGTCATCCACACGATAGAAACGTTCTGTCAGACGCGGAAGATGGCGCGGTTCAATCCCTACCCCATAGTCGATTACTTCAACACGGCATGCAGGACCGCGCAATGTGCTATCCCGCTTGGACAAAGTCATGCGCACTGTCACGCGTTTTCCAGCGTCACCGTATTTGAGCGCATTCTCAATCAAGTTTGTGAACACTTGGCGCAGTTGATCGCTGTCGCCTTTAATCTTCACTTGCTTCGAAGGAAGCTCACACTCCAAAACGACACCGCCCTTGTCTGCTAGTGGTTTGATCGCCTCAATCGTGCTGTGCAAAATGTCATTCAGGCAAACTCGATCTTTGGGCTTAACCCGTTCATCGACCTCAACGCGTCCCAAAGACAACAAGTCCCCGACCAATCGGTTCATACGCAAGGCTTCGGCTAGCATGATGGGCAGAAACCTTTTGCGGGCTTTTTCATCTTCAGCAGCGGGGCCTGTAAGCGTTTCTATGAACCCAATCATTGCGGTCAAAGGTGTGCGCAGTTCATGACTGACGTTCGCTACAAAATCGCGGCGCATTTGCCCCGCATTTTCGATGTCTGTTACATCTGAAAAACACAGCAAAACAATTGTGTCTTCTGGCTTAGGGCCAAGCTCAACGCTCCGACAACTTACATCAAAAACTGTTTCAATATTATTAGAGATATATCGGAACTTTGCGTGTCGGTCTTTTCCATCCGCCAACGTTGCTTCAATCGTTTCAAAAATCGAAGGTTGGCGTACCATTGTGACGTAGTTGCGGTGAAGGGCTTGCTGGCCCAACAAGACAACGCCGCCATCATTCATCGCAACAATTCTCTCATCCGTTCCTATCGCGACAGCCGGCATCGGAACCGCGCGCAGAAAGGTTTGGATCGCATCGGATTGCATTGGGGTATTTACCTATTCTACGACCTTTAAGTTATCGCGAAAACGACGCATATTTTCTTGGTAGTGCAAAGCAGAGGCTTCAAGCTTGGCAATAGCTTCATCGTCTAGCTGACGCACAACCTTTCCAGGTACACCCATGACCAAAGACCCATCAGGAATCTCTTTGCCTTCCGTAATCAACGCACCTGCCCCAATCAGACAGTTTTTGCCGATCTTGGCACCATTCAAAACCGTTGCGCCCATTCCGATCAGTGTGTTTTCGCCAATGGTACAGCCATGCAGCATAACCTTGTGACCGATCGTACAGTTGGTCCCAATCGTCAAAGGAAACCCCTTATCGATGTGCATAACGGTGTTTTCTTGAACATTGGTGCCTTCACCAATCAAGATGACCTCGTGATCAGCGCGAATAGTTGACCCGAACCAAACTGACGAACCTGCCAACATAACAACCTTACCAATAAGGTTAGCATCTGCTGCGACCCAAGTGTCCTCGTGCAATTGAGGCTTGTCATCACCTAGCGCGTAAAGGGTCATGATGTTTCCTCAAACTGAGTTTGCAGAGTCCGGACATGATCGGTCAGCTGTGGTTGCTGGCTGCGACGAAGGCGCGTTGCCGTGATGATCGTCTTCAGTTGTTCTTCAGTCTTATCCAAATCGTCGTTTACCAAAACAAAGTCATAGCCACCCCAATGGCTGATTTCATCCCAGCTTTTTTCCATACGCCGGCCAATGGTTTCTGCATCGTCTTGACCACGCTTTTCGAGGCGATTGCGAAGTTCAGGAATAGACGGCGGCAGTAGAAAGATCGACAAGGTATGTGCACCAAGGGCTGAATTATTGATCTGCTGGGCCCCCTGCCAGTCGATGTCAAACAGGACATCTCGGCCAGTGTTTATAGTTTCTTCAATTGGGCCTTTTGGTGATCCGTAAAAATTACCAAAAACGTGGGCATGTTCCAGCATCTCGCCTTCGGCCACCATCCCTTTAAATTCGGCCTCCTCCATAAAGTGATAGTCGGCTCCGTCAACCTCACCTTTGCGCGGTGAACGCGTTGTGGCGGAAACGGAAAAATCCAATTCGGGATCCCAAACACGAAGCCGTTTGGCCAATGTACTTTTGCCCGCGCCGGACGGCGAACTAAGGATGATTAAAAGGCCACGGCGATCATTCATGCCATTTACTCCACGTTTTGAACTTGTTCACGCATTTGGTCTATCAACACCTTCAAGGCAAGGCCTTCACGTGTCAGTTCTGCATTCTGGGCTTTAGAACACAAGGTATTTGCCTCGCGGTTAAATTCTTGCATCAGAAAATCCATCTTACGGCCAACGGGTGTCGTTTCATCTAACAACACTTGTGTCGCAACAACATGTGCATTCAGCCGGTCGATTTCTTCAGTCACGTCTGCCTTTACAGCAAGCAATGCAAGTTCCTGCGCAACACGGGATTCATCAAGGTTGTCGGCATTCTCCATGATCACGCCCAAATTCTTCTTGAGCGATGCAGCAACCTCAATTGCACGTGTTTGCGCAATGTTGTCTGCAGATTGGGTTCGTGTTTCGACCTCTACCAATTGAGCACGCAGAACCTTTTCCAGGGCCGCCCCTTCACTTGATCGCATCGCATCAAATGAAGCAATCAATTCGTCAGCCTGCGCCAATAACGCTTTACTCAACTCTGTGGTGTCTTCCACAACCACATTTTGATCTAGAACACCGCGCATCGCAACAATATCGGATGCCTTGGATGGTGCCAAAGACAGGCCTGCATCCATCGCTTGGGTCTCAATTTCCGTCATCGCGTCGAGGATATCGCGTAAAACTGCATCGTTCACTTTAGCTGCCCCAGAGGTCTCTTCGCGGTTGATACGCAATGACAAGGTGACATTGCCACGTGCAGTCACCGCAGCCAGCGCTTTGCGCAGGCCTAACTCTAACCCATCAATCCAATCGGGCACACGCAAACGTAGATCAAGGCCCTTGCCATTAACGCTGCGCAATTCCCATGCCCAGCTCCAGCCATCAAGCGCACCCGTTGCAGAAGCGAATCCTGTCATCGATTTCAGCATATCAAAGTCCCATTTCGTTTTTCGCCGTGCATAAGATTAAAGCGCCCTCTCTCGCAACCCTTCGGCCATATCACGCCAATACGAGCGAGATGCATTGGCCCATTAACCAATTGTTAAGTTTAAACACCATATTTCGATTGAAATGTAATATTAATCTTTCATCAACCTGTCCAACAAGCTTGTCACACAAGCCGAAGGGGAAATTGTATGTTAACTCTACGGTGTAAGCTCGATGAAACAAACCAATGAACAGAATGTTGTCAAAATGAGCAACTATCGAACAGATACTGGTTTTTCCGCGTTGTCCCAAGTCGAGTCCTATTGGGAGGCGTTGCGTGGCTCGCGCTTGGTCCCGAAGCGGTCAGAAATCGATCCACGTGGAATTGAGCATGCTCTAGAATATACCTTTGTGTTGGAGCGTATTGCGATCGGCATGGCCCGTTTCCGTATCGCTGGCAGTCATCTTTGCAATATCATGGGCATGGAAGTACGTGGAATGCCGCTGAGTTCCTTCATCATGCCGTCTGGGCGCGAAACCTTGGCCAGTGTATTGGAAGACGTTTTTCAACGCCCTTCGGCTTGTGATCTTGATATGGTGGCAGAAGTCGGTCGTCAAAAACCAGCGATGGAAGCACGAATGGTGCTGATGCCGTTGCGCAGTGATTTAGGCGATGTCAGTCGCGTATTGGGATGTTTTGTTGCCAAAGGCGAGTTGGGCACGCAACCACGCGGGTTTGAAATTGTGACAACCAAGCTGCGGTGCCTTAGCGCCGATAAAATTGAACAATATGTGCCACAGCATTGCGAAATCGATGTGCAACCCACTGGATTTCGGGAAAAACCAACAGGTTTCGGTCATGAAAGCGTTCCGACAAAGGCCCCACATCTGCGGCTAATTAAAACCGCCAATTGAGCTAAGAACGGAAAAAGGCGACGCTTATTCAGCGCCGCCCTCTTCAATTCTAAATCTGAAGAACTAGTCAGCTTAGACTGCACGAGACTCGCGCAAAGCAGACAATTCCTCCGCAACCAAGAACGCCAATTCAAGAGATTGGCTAGCGTTTAGGCGTGGATCGCACGCAGTGTGGTAACGATCTGATAGGTCTTCGTCACTCACCGCACGTACGCCACCGGTACATTCGGTCACATCCTGGCCGGTCATCTCAAAGTGTACGCCACCTGGAATCGTGCCCTCAGCTTGGTGGATACCAAAGAACTCGCGAACTTCGCGAAGAACAGATTCGAACGGACGTGTTTTGTAGCCGCTTTCAGACTTGATCGTATTGCCGTGCATCGCGTCACAGGTCCAAAGCACGTTAGCGCCCTCTTCCTGAACCGCTTTGACCAAACGTGGCAAGTGATCACCAACACTGCCCGCACCAAAGCGCGCGATAAGGGTTAAACGACCCTCTTCGTTCTCAGGGTTCAATTTTGCCATCAAGACCTTAAGGTCTTCAGCAGTCGTTGTTGGACCACATTTCAAACCGATTGGGTTTTGAACGCCACTTGCAAATTCAACGTGCGCGCCGTCTGGCTGACGTGTGCGATCGCCGATCCAAATCATGTGCGAGGAACCAGCCAACCATTTGCCCGAAGTAGAATCAACACGTGTCAGTGCTTCTTCGTATTCCAGCAGAAGTGATTCATGGCTGGTGTAATACTCAACAGACGAGAATTCATGCGTCGTGTCCGAGTTGATCCCAGCAGCGCCCATGAAATCAATGCTGTCTTGGATACGGCTTGCCAAGTCACGGTATTTTTGGATTTCTTGGCTGTCGGTAAAGCCAAGTGTCCATGCATTGACACGTTTCATGTCAGCGAACCCGCCAGTTGAAAAAGCGCGCAACAAGTTCAATGTCGCCGCAGATTGTGTATAGGCCTGCAACATACGCTGTGGATCAGGGATACGGGCTTCTGGTGTGAAATCCAAACCGTTGATGATGTCACCGCGGTAGCTTGGTAACTCAACGCCGCCTACAGTCTCTGTATTTGCGCTGCGTGGCTTGGCAAATTGACCAGCCATACGGCCAACTTTAACCACTGGTACTTTCGCGCAGTAAGTCAGAACCATCGCCATTTGCAACATCACTTTAAATGTGTCGCGGATGCTGTCTGAATTGAATTGGTCGAATGCCTCGGCACAGTCGCCGCCTTGCAAAAGAAACGCTTCGCCACGAGATGCTGCAGCCAACTGTGTTTTCAAGCGGCGTGCTTCGCCTGCAAATACCAACAATGGATACTGAGACAGCTGGGCCTCTACAGCGTTAAGTGCTGCAGCGTCTGTATAATCGGGCATCTGAATCCGTGGCTTGTTGCGCCAGCTTGATTTGGTCCAATCGCTCATCTGTCTTCTCCGTTGGTTAAGCCCATTTAGGCTGTATTGAACTGCCATCTATACAAAAGCTTAATTGAAGTGACCACATCTGATTTACACCTCTTGACGGAATGCAATTTGCATGTCCAAGGTCAACCAACGTACTGCAAAAGAACCGTCCCAAACATTCGCGCTTTTGCGCCCCCATTAAGGACAAGCCGCGATGTCAAATCCGCGCATGGCGACCAAGATCGAAACCGAAGCTAAGCCAAAGCGGTATGTCTTTGTCTTGCTCGAAGATTTCACCCTTCTTAGTTTCGCATCTGCCCTTGAAAGCTTGCGCATCGCCAACCGTATGGTGGGCCACGAGGCCTACCAATGGCGCATCATTGGAGAAGGAGGCGAAGAGGTTCGCTGTTCTGCAGGCAGTAACTTTAAACTTGACGGCGATTTAGGTGAATTGTCTCGCGACGACACCATGATGATTTGCAGTGGTGTAAACGTCCAAAAATTCACCACTAAGAAATTACTTGGATGGGTCAGACGTGAAGCGCGCAAAGGAATACCTGTGGCAGGCCTCTGCACGGCTGCATATACTTTGGCTAAAGCTGGATTGCTGGATGACAAGCGCGCAACCATTCATTGGGAAAATCACGATAGCTTTTCAGAAGAATTTCCTGAAGTTGAATTGACCAAATCTGTGTTCGTTGTGGATGGCAATCGCCTAACGACGGCCGGCGGCACCTCGTCCTTGGACTTAATGCTTAAACTGATCGCCAAAGATTTGGGCGAAGACCTCGCTAATGCGGTTGCAGATCAGCTGATCTATTCCTCAATCCGGACCGATCAAGACACTCAGCGCCTGTCTGTTCCAACACGGATCGGCGTGCGTCACCCAAAGTTAAGCCAAGTTATCCAAATCATGGAGGGCAACATCGAGGAGCCGATAAGCCCTTCTATATTGGCAAAAGATGTCGGCATGTCGACACGCCAGCTAGAGCGTTTGTTCCGGCGCTATCTGAACCGTTCGCCCAAGCGGTATTATATGGAGCTTCGTCTTCAAAAAGCGCGTAACCTGCTGATGCAGACCGACATGAGTGTGATCAACGTGGCGCTAGCTTGTGGTTTTGCATCTCCATCCCACTTCTCGAAATGCTACCGCGCACACTATGATACAACGCCCTATCGCGAGCGCGGCAGTCATGCTGGACGGCTATCGATCTAACCGCCAAATCCACCCGATTCTGATCACAGAAATCTCATTAAAGTTATCGCCTGTCGCATTCCCTTAGGTAAG
The DNA here is from genome assembly GCA_002478745.1 of Rhodobacteraceae bacterium UBA7436. Lineage (GTDB taxonomy): Bacteria > Pseudomonadota > Alphaproteobacteria > Rhodobacterales > Rhodobacteraceae > Ascidiaceihabitans. The sequence goes on from DLQI01000120.1 coordinate 28,256, forward strand.
ATTAGTCCGTTTTTCCCGAAAACGACCAATTTACAGGTTAAACTACCACCAACCGGCGGGTTATAGGACTTTTCTTTTTCGCAAACCGACACTAGTCTCTTCGATCAGGACATTAGATCCTTATGGGAGAGACACATGAAAAAACTACTAATGGCTACTGCAGCCACAGCCTTGATGACTGGTGCCGCGATTGCGGGCGGTCACGGCAAAGAAGTGAAAATCGGCGTAATCTTGGGCTTCACTGGCCCACTTGAGTCCATCACACCAGCAATGGGTGCGGGCGCTGAATTGGCTATGGCTGAAGTAACAGCTTCTGGCATGTTGCTTGATGCGGCAAAAGTAATCTCTGTACGTGCAGACAGCACATGCATCGACGCAGGCGCGGCAACATCCGCAGCTGAACGTCTTGTGACATCTGACAAAGTTGATGGCATCATGGGCGCTGACTGCTCAGGCGTTACTGGCGCGATCTTGGCGAACGTAGCACGCGCAAACGGCGTTGTTATGATTTCACCATCAGCGACATCCCCTGGCCTATCTACTGCTGAAGACGATGGCTTGTTCTTCCGCACAGCACCATCCGATGCACGCCAAGGCGTAATCATCACAAACATCTTGCAAGATCGTGGTGTTGAATCAGTTGCTTTGACTTACACAAACAACGACTACGGCAAAGGTTTGGCTGATGCATTCCAAGCTTCTTTTGAAGCTGCTGGCGGCACAGTAACTATCTCTGCAGCACACGAAGACGGCAAAGCAGACTACTCTGCTGAAGT
>DLQI01000120.1:29117-29749 GCA_002478745.1 Rhodobacteraceae bacterium UBA7436
GGCGCGTTTGAAACATTCTATGTTCCAGACGGCATGGTTGGTTCAAAGCTGAACGAAAACTTCGGTGCTGAATTGAACGGTTCTTATGGTGCGTACCCAGGAACTGACAGCATCGGTTCTGCGAAATTCGTTGAATTGGCTGAAGCTGCAGGCTTCGACGGCACTGGCGCTTTCTCACCAGAGAGCTATGACGCTGCTGCTTTGATCATGTTGGCAATGCAAGCTGCTGACAGCAAAGACTCTGCCGATTATAAAGATCACGTAATGGACGTTGCAAACGCACCAGGCGTTGAAATCTTCCCAGGTGAGTTGGCTAAAGGTCTAGAATTGCTGAAAGCTGGCACAGACATCGACTATGTTGGTGCTTCTGCGGTTGAATTGATTGGTGCTGGTGAATCTGCTGGTAACTACCAAGAAATCGAATTCAAAGATGGCGTGTATTCCACAATCGGCTACCGTTAATCACTGTCTAAATCAATTGAGCAGCCCGTGGTTTTCCGCGGGCTGTTTCAACATGTTATAGCCCATATTTAATGTGGCGGGGGAATTCGTATGATCGTCGTTGATGATATACACAAACAATTCGGCGGCTTTAAAGCTGTTGATGGTGCCAGCCTGAAAATTGAAGAAAA
>DLQI01000008.1:0-11224 GCA_002478745.1 Rhodobacteraceae bacterium UBA7436
GCCTGCGCTGAGACAAAGAAACGATGTAATTATAAAATGCTTCATGGTTTGATAAATTTTGCGCCAGTGTCATGGCGTGCCCCGTCTACTTGGATCCGACCAGACCCTTTGAGAGCCACCATTTCGGCGCGTAATCTCGCCAAAGGGCCGCCCAATGCGGTTCCCAAAGAGACCTTTTCGCCGTCCACTTCTGCCTTAGCAGAAACCACGGATACGATATGCGCCTCGCCATCTTTGAAGGTAAAAATTGGTGCGCCTGAGGATCCGAAATCAACGGAACATGAAGTAACCAGCACCCCTTCTTGGCGTGCCAGAACAACGCACACCTCTTGTAATGATGGTGCTTCTGACCTGTCTTTGGCGTAGCTTACGACACCAACTTGATCGCCTTTTCTGGGGCGCGCTGCGGTGCCAAAAGGGATAGCAGCGGTGTTGCGAATAGGTTGATCCAGTTCAAGCAAAGCCAAATCATAATGAACCCGTTCCGACAAAACTTTGCCACCGAACACATAATCAGGATGTACTACGGCACGGCGAATGTTGCGGTATGCCGAAGCCCGACCATTGCGCCAACCCGCCAGAAATTCGACAGTTTTGTGATCGATACGTTCGTTCGTTGATTTGTCGAACAGGCAATGCGCGGCTGTCAAAACAAGGTCAGGCGTAATCAATGCACCCGTGCAGAACCCTGTTCCACCAATATCCAATCGCCCGACGGCTTGCCAGGCGCGACCATCGTCGCCCGTATTCAAACGGCGCAATCGTGCATCCTGCGCAAACGCAGCAGAGGCAACAACCAAGGCGATAATTGATAAAGACATCCAACGACGCACAGCAACGATCCTAATAGTTACCCTGACCGGATATCGGTCAGTTGCGGCAGAATTAGGGCATCTAAACAGATTCAACGCAAGATTGGAACCTGTGGCTCTGCGGCTACAGCACGATCCAATGCTGGCGGACGTGGCCCACCTGTTGCCCAATCCAACAGCTCGACGGTGTGCACGATCGGAATGCCACTGGCGGATCCAATTTGCATCATGCAACCGATGTTGCCTGCGGCGATGATATCGGGGTTTTTCGCCTCAATACTGCGCACCTTTCTATCCCGCAATTGCTGGGAAATTTCAGGCTGCATCAAATTATAGGTCCCTGCAGAGCCACAACACAGGTGTGGATCACTAGGTTCAACCACTTTGAATCCTGCCCTCTTCAACAGATCCTTGGGAAAGGTTTTGATCTGTTGACCATGCTGCAATGAACAGGCTCCATGATAGGCGATCGTCAGCTGTTGGTCCGCACCTGTTGGCAAATCTAGGTCCATTAGAACCTCACTCACATCCTTAGCAATTCCAGCCACGCGCGCGGCGTCGGCCGCCAATGGATCATTGCGGAACATGTGCCCATAATCTTTGACCGTAGTGCCACAACCTGATGTGTTGATCACAATCGCGTCCAATCCGTCGCCATCCATTTCAGCGGCCCATGCGCGAATATTCTTGGCCGCAGCTCCGTGGCTTTCTGCTGTTTTACCCATGTGGTGTGTTAAGGCCCCACAGCACCCTGCACCCTCAGCCACAACGACTTCACAGCCAAGACGTGTCAGCAACCGTATGGTTGCATCATTGATATCTGTGTTCAGCGCCTTTTGCGCACAGCCCGTCATCAGAGCGACCCGTTTTTTACGTGCCACTTTGGGCGCAAAGGTTTGCGGATCGTCATTGCGGCTGACAGGCGGGATGATTTTCGGGGCCATTTCCAACATCGCACGCAACCGCGCATCTGGCATTAGGCGTGCAAACGGACGGCCAATTTTCGCACCAAGCAGCGCAATCCGGAACCGTATTGGATAGGGCAGAATACGTGACAGAACCCAACGCAAAAGGCGATCAGACATGGGACGTTTATATTTCTGTTCGATATAGTCACGCGCATGATCGACAAGGTGCATGTAGTGCACGCCAGACGGACAGGTGGACATACAGGCCAAACAACTTAGGCAACGGTCAATGTGCTTTACTGTCTTTTGGTCAGGCACACGCTCGTTCTCAAGCATGTCCTTGATCAGGTAAATGCGGCCACGCGGGCTGTCCAATTCATCACCCAGTATTTGATAGGTCGGACATGTGGCGGTACAAAATCCGCAGTGAACGCAATTGCGCAAAATTTGGTTGGACCGCTCTATCGCAGGATCCTTAAGTTGCTCTGGTGTAAACATCGTTTGCATCTGTCGAAATCCTTACAAAGTCATCATTCGGGCTGAGGCAAGCCCGAACCACGGAACCGTTGTTGCCAAGGCCCCAATTATTGCCGTCCAGCGGCGCATTAGGGGGCGGTTATCAAGTTGGCGAAATCGCTGCGCCAGGAAAACAATCACCGCGATCCACGCCAGCCAAATGAATCCAACCCCTGCCAAGGTGTAAAAGGCGTCCAGCCCCCATCCACCTGACAGGTAACGCAAAGAGGCGCTCATTCCTGTCGAGCCAACGACCAAACAAACCAATCCAATGGATCGACGTTTTGATGGAGCCAGCCGCAAAAGCAACAGAAAGGCCAATGGTCCCGCGACGAACACCGCTAAAAATATGGTCACCAAAGGGGTCATCAAGCGTTCATCAATCCTGCGTTCAAAATGCCACGCGGATCAAACCGCTGACGCAGTCCTGCGGACAATGCGGCAACGCCTGCGGTTTCTGGTTGAAAACGTGGTTGCCCTGTCCCACGCACCAAAGTGGCGTGGCCCGAGATGCCTGACAATTTGGCGCGCACGTCGCTCCCTTGTTCAGTCCGTACCCAGACCAATCCACCTGCCCAATCAAATTGGGCCTCCAGCGGATCAATTGCTGCGACAACGGCTGGACCATCTGAGGGTTTTACCGAAATGCGCCAGACATCCCCATCTTTGCCATGGAAATTTTCAACGTCGCGCACAGCAGCCCATGCGTCATCGGCATTTTCTATTACCGTGATCTCGCCGCCAAACTTCGCCAGTGCTTCACGCAATTGCGCGGTGCGGTAGCTGACAGAATCTGTGAACCCCTCAACGCGGATCATCGTTACGCCTGTATCGCCATTGGGCAGATGCGCAGCACCGCTGACATCGAATGGAGACCCAAGTGCTGCAGCCATCGCACCAACGGCATCATTCATCTCCAATCCGTGCACGCACAACGTTGCGTCGGCTTCGGGCATCGGTAGCACCTTTAGGGACAGTTCACTTAGAACCCCCAATGTTCCCCAACTGCCCGACATCAGCTTGACCAAATCATAACCGGTCACGTTCTTCATCACGCGCCCACCGTTTTTCACGATCGTACCCTGCCCGTCTACAAACCGAACGCCCAAGGTAAAATCACGCGCGGCACCCACTTGGATACGACGTGGGCCACTGATATTACCCGCAACAATACCACCGATTGTCGGTTCTCCCTCTAGACCCAGCAGACCGCGATAATCCATCGGCTCGAACGCCAAACGCTGCCGTTCACCCGCCAACGTGGTTTCGATTTCAGACAGTTCTGTTCCCGCCTTAACCACAACCGTCAATGCGCCCGGTTCATACAGATCAATCCCCTTCAGGCCGTTTGTATTCAGCACATCGCCATCAACGCCGACACCGCGTGTACCGCCACCTTTGATCGCTATGGGCCCTTTGGCTTGGGACACGCATTCGGACAGTTCTTGTTCACTTGTCGGGGTCATCATCAGTGTTCCATCGATTGTATTGTGAGGGCAATTTTATTCAGCAGCGATTTGTTCGGCGCGGCGATCGTGTGAGACCGCAAGCGGAAACACCTTGGCTGCGTTCAACAACCAATGCGGATCAAACACATCTTTGACGGCCAACTGCGCTTCAAGATCGGCGGGGGCATATTGATAAGTCATCAAATCCCGTTTCTCGATCCCAACGCCATGTTCGCCCGTCAAACACCCGCCTGCATCAACGCAAAGCTTAAGGATTTCTGCACCCATCTCTTCGCACAGTTCCAGATCACCAGGTTTGTTTGCATCGAACAAAATCAATGGGTGCATGTTCCCGTCTCCAGCGTGGAAAACATTCCCTACGGGCAGACCAAACTGGTCGGACAATTCACCGATACGGCGCAACACCATGGGCAATTCAGAAACAGGGATCGTCCCGTCCAGACACATGTAATCGCTGATCTGACCCATCGCACCAAAGGCGCTTTTGCGGCCCAACCAAATCGCAGCACTTTCTTCGGCTGATTTGCTTTCGCGTACTTCAACTGGATTGTGTTGGTTCGCGATTTTCACAATGCGCGCCAACTGGTCGTCGATCTCGGCCTCTGATCCCTCAACCTCAATGATCAGCAAAGCCTGACAATCTGGGTACCCTGCTTGGGCGAACTCTTCGGAGGTTTTAATGCACAGCGCGTCCATAAATTCGATCGCAACAGGCAGAACACCTGCCTTGATGATGTCAGACACACATGCGCCTGCGACCTCATTGTCGTCGAACCCCACCAATACAGGGCGCGCACCCTCTGGTTTGTGCAAGATCCGCAATGTCGCTTCGGTCACAACGCCAAGCTGCCCTTCAGACCCGCAAATCAGACCAAGTAAATCCAGATTGCCAGCATCCAGATGAGCTCCGCCAATTTCGACGATTTCACCCGTCATCAAAACCATCGTGACACCCATCAGGTTGTTTGTCGTCACGCCGTACTTAAGACAGTGCGCCCCACCCGAGTTCATCGCGATATTACCCGCAATCGCACAGGCCAATTGGCTGCTGGGGTCCGGGGCGTAAAAGAACCCGTCTTCTTCAACCGCGCCTGTAACGCTTAAATTGGTACGGCCCGTTTGGACGCGAATATAGCGATCTGGATAGTTTGTTTCGATCACGTCGTTCATCCGCGCCACGCCCAAGATCACGCAATCCGCAGTCGGCAACGCGCCACCAGCAAGCGATGTACCAGAGCCGCGAGGGACAACAGGCACGCCTTCTTCATGGCAAATGTGCAAGACGTCAGACACCTCTTGGGTCGTGGTGGGCAACACTGCCGCCATGGGTGGGCAGCGATAGGCCGTCAGCGCGTCACATTCATACGCGCGCGTTTCCATTTCGTCGTGGATCACAGCATCCATAGGCAACACACCTTGCAGCCGTTCGACCACACGGGATTTGCGCGAGAGAACCGATTGTGAAGGGACAGGCATTTCCATAGCAGAATCCTTAGCGTGGATAATTTGGTAAAGTAATATTACCAATTTATCGGTATGGCAAGTTTCTTCGGCACCAGCTAACGTTCAGGTATGACATGGACCGATCGTTTTACACTTTTTTCATCGCTTGATTTTGCAGGCCTCACTTTTGTTATTATCAGCTGGGCCATCGTTGGTTGGGTCATTGAAAACCCACCCACGCATCGACCATCCGTGTCGATGTTGATGGGGCAGTACCGTCGCGAATGGATGGTTCAAATGACCACCCGACAGCCGCGTATTTTCGATGCACAGATCATCGGTAGCTTGCGCCAAGGCACCGCATTCTTTGCGTCCACTTCGATGTTGGCAATTGGCGGTACGCTGGCGTTGGTTGGCAATGGTGAAGAACTAAGCGGCTTTGCCAATGAGCTAACCTTGGGTCAAGATCCCGCATTTGTTTGGGAGGTCAAGCTGATGGCAATCGCGTTGTTTCTGACCAATGCGTTCTTAAAATTCGTGTGGTCCAACCGCCTGTTTGGATACACCGCCGTTTTGGTTGCAGCGACCCCGAACGACACAACTGATCCACTTTGTTTACCACGCGCACGTCAGGCTGCAGAGATCGGAATAACTGCTGCACGTGGTTTTAACCGTGGCCTGCGCAGCTTATATTTCGCGCTGGCAACAGCCGCATGGATTGCGGGTGCGGTTCCGCTGATTGCGGCAACTCTGTTCACCATCGGTGTTTTGTATCGCCGCGAGTTTGCCTCTCAATCCCGCCTAATTTTGATTGACCCACCATCGTAATTTGAAACCTTTGAGGACTATTTGAACATGGATACCATCTCGCTTCCGATCACCACCCTTCTAACATGTGGGCTGGCATTTTTGCTTTTGGCCCTCAGCTGGACAGTCATCAAAGGACGCCGGTCTCTGAGCCTTTCAACCGGTGACGGCGGTGATAGCATGATGGAACGCCGTATCCGTGCACAAGGAAACCTTGCTGAATATGCCCCCATCTTTGTCATCCTGATTGCACTGGCAGAACTTCAAGGCGGCAACGCGGTTGTTGTCTCAATCTTGGCGTCGGTGTTCTTCGTTGGGCGTCTTGCACATGGTTATGCCTTTGCCTTCACCGAGAAAAACATGAAGTTGCGGGTCCGCGGTATGATGGCGACCCTGTTTGGGATTTCTGCAACCTCTTTATATAATTTGGCTTTGCTGATCACCTAAGGGATCCACGCGTTGCTCAAACCCTGTGGTAGGGCGAGCCTGCAAGAATAGATGCTGCGCGGTACAATTGTTCGCTCAGCATCACACGCACCATCATGTGCGGCCACACCATTGCACCGAATGACAGCAAGTGATCGGCATCTGCGCGCAGGGATGGATCAATACCATCCGCACCACCAATAACAAACGCAACATCACCGCGCCCTGCGTCCCGCCAGTTGCCCAATCGTTTGGCAAACGCGGGCGAGGTTTCGACCTTGCCCCGCTCATCAAGACAGCAAATCACACAGCCCTTGGGCAAGGCACGGCGCAGCAATTCAGCTTCTGCGCCCATTCCTGCGTTTTTGCGATCTTCGACCTCAACGACTTTAACTGGGCCAAGGCCCAGCGCCCGCCCCGTGCGGTCAAATCGTGTGGTGTAATCTGAAATGAGGTCCGCTTCGGGGCCAGCCCGCAGCCGGCCCACAGCGCAGATATGTACACGCATCTAAATGCGCAATCAGGTGGACTGTTCTGACTCGATGTCAGCAGGTGACAACTGCCACATTTTTTCCAACTGATAGAACTCACGCACTTCAGGACGGAAGACGTGAACGATGATATCGCCTGTATCAACCAAAACCCAGTCGCCTGTGTTCTTACCTTCGATACGTGAGAAGTGACCGAATTCAGTCTTCAAACGCTCAACCAGCTTTTCAGAGATTGCAGAAACTTGACGCGAGGAACGACCCGAGCAAACCACCATGTGGTCGCCAATAGCCGTTTTGCCGCGCAGATCGATCTGCACAACGTCTTCAGCTTTGTCATCATCAAGGGATGAAAGGACGGCGGCCAACAGCGTGTCGCTTGTCGCTTTAGAGTAAGCAGATGCCATTAGCGGTGCTCCGTCTTGCGTGGCGCCGGCCACGTCTGATTGGATTGACAGGACATTGTCCTCCTAGAATCGCGCCATAGACCTACGGCGCTGGGAAATCGTCACTTACCGACACTTACCTGACAATTCAACAACAGTTCAAGCTTTTGACAATCATGCCGCAGTGCAACGTTGCGATTAAGGCTCAATCGCCGCCTTCCTCTAGCATCCGCACCTCGCGTTGTGGGAATGGAATAGAGATATTATTGGCTTTGAACGCATCCCAAAGCGCTAGATATACCCCACCACGAATATTAGTGAGGCCACCTGTCGGGTCTTTGATCCAGAACCGCAGGATATAATCCACCGAACTGTCGCCAAATCCAACGATGTGGCATACGGGCCGCTTTGGGTAATCCAGAACACGCTCAACAGTCGTCGCTGCTTCGATCGCCAATTCGCGGACCTTGTGCGGGTCATCGCTGTAGGCTGTGCCAAAGAATATATCGAGGCGCACATAATCATTGGAATGCGACCAGTTCACCACTTGGTTCGTGATCAGGTCCTCATTCGGAATTAGGTATTCCTTACCATCCCGCGTGACCACTGAAGCATAACGTGCGCCGAGGGTTTGTATCCATCCAAACGTCTCGCCCAGTGAAATCACGTCACCCGGTTTGATCGACTTGTCGAGCAGGATGATCACACCAGACACCAGGTTCGAGATCACTTTTTGCAAACCAAAACCAAGGCCAACACCAATGGCACCTGTCAGGATGGCAAGACCAGACAGATCGATCCCAACTGTGTTGATCCCGATAAAGAACGCAAACCCGTACAGCGTGATTTGCACAGCCTTAACAGCAAGAACCTGCATCGACGGGCTGATGTCTTCGTTACGTCGAATTGTTGTTGCTGTCGTCGTGGACCCGATGCGCGCCAAGGTCAGAAGAACACCAATCACGACCAGCGCAGAAATAATCGTCATGATCGAAATGCGAAAATCACCAAACTCGAATGCAAGGTCATCAAGGAATGCGCCCACAGCTTCGTGCACGTTCAGGTAATAAAGAGTGGCAAAGATCCACAGGCCCCAGCGTACGATGATCCGCAGTGGTCGGTTGCGCACAAAGCGCGATACGAATGCAATCAGCAGCCATGCGGTCGCAAGCGTGGCCGCCAACCCAATGAGATAGGAACGTGACGGCCATGTAGCGCTTTGCATAGCGCCCCAAATGACCCAGCCCAGCGCCGAAAACCACACCAGCCCAAGGCGCTGGCGTATTGGGACAATCATCCGCAGTTGCCATGTTTTCCAGCCATCGCGCGAACGCACCCACGCTTGTAGCCAGCGCCCAGAAAGGTGATGCAATCCATAGGCGATGACGATGAGAGCAAGAATAATCAGAACTTGATACAGTCGCCACCCCGGCATCATCAAGCTTTCGACAAAGCGCATTGCGCCGGTCAGTAAGACTTCAAGTTCTTGATAAATCGTCATTTGCGGCAGATTTTCTGGTTCCATGTTCAATCTTTGCATGCACCATCTCAACACGCAATATCCGTGGATCTGTGCACGCCCTTGCGAGACATAGGCAAGCCCTGTATCTGACCCCTATGACATGGCTAATGAGCATTGGGCTTTTTGACATATGCGACCGCACCCGATTGGGTGAACGGTTCTTTGGGGCGACCCATACCGTGCTGGCACGACTGTAAAACCGCGCCCACCCAATACGCCTAAAAATTCAAACCAACCAAAGGGAGAGGACCATATGTCCCCCAAAACGCTATATGATAAAATCTGGGATGCACATCTTGCACACGAGGCTGATGACGGCACTTGCTTGCTGTATATTGACCGCCACTTGGTGCACGAAGTAACCAGCCCGCAAGCCTTTGAAGGTCTGCGTATGTCAGGTCGCAAAGTGCGCGCACCTGAAAAAACAATCGCTGTTCCAGATCACAATGTCCCAACAACTTTGGACCGTGCTGACGCGACAACGATGACCGAAGACAGCCGCATCCAAGTGAACGCGCTGGACACGAACGCCAAAGAATTCGGCATTCACTACTATCCTGTGTCTGACGTGCGCCAAGGCATCGTGCACATCGTTGGCCCAGAGCAGGGTTGGACCCTTCCTGGCATGACTGTTGTTTGTGGTGATAGCCACACTGCGACACACGGCGCGTTTGGGTCATTGGCCCACGGCATCGGTACCTCTGAGGTTGAGCACGTTCTGGCAACACAAACGTTGATCCAGAAGAAATCTAAGAACATGAAAGTCGAGATCACTGGCAAGCTTGCGCCTGGTGTGACCGCGAAAGACATCACCATGGCTGTGATCGGCAAAACAGGTACCGCTGGCGGTACGGGTTTTGTGATCGAGTATTGTGGTGAAGCGATCCACGATCTCTCAATGGAAGGTCGTATGACTGTTTGCAACATGGCGATTGAAGGTGGCGCACGCGCTGGCTTGATCGCGCCAGATGAAAAGACATTTGAATACTGCATGGGCCGTCCACACGCACCTAAAGGCGCACAGTGGGAAGCTGCTTTGACGTGGTGGAAAACACTGTTTTCTGACGAAGAGGCACATTGGGACGAGATCCTTGTGATCAAAGCAGAAGACATCGCGCCATTGGTCACTTGGGGCACGTCCCCAGAAGACGTTTTGCCGATCACTGCCATGATCCCATCCGCGGACAGCTTTGAGGGCGGTAAAGTAGACGCAGCTCAGCGTTCTTTGGACTACATGGGCCTAACTGCGGGTGAGCCATTGTCTGCTGTTGAAATCGACACTGTATTCATTGGTTCATGCACCAACGGTCGTATCGAAGATTTGCGCGCAGCTGCGGAAATTCTGAAAGGCAAGAAGGTCAAAGACGGCATTCGCGCAATGATCGTTCCGGGCTCTGGCCTTGTGCGTGCTCAGGCTGAAGAAGAAGGCCTTGCTGACATCTTCAAAGACGCTGGTTTCGAATGGCGCCTTGCGGGTTGTTCCATGTGTCTTGCGATGAATCCAGATCAATTGGCACCTGGCGAGCGTTGCGCAGCAACCTCTAACCGTAACTTTGAAGGCCGTCAGGGCCGCGGTGGTCGTACGCATCTTATGTCTCCGGGCATGGCAGCGGCCGCAGCGATCACGGGCAAACTAACCGACGTTCGGGAGATGATGTAATGGAAAAGTTCAACACACTCACCGGCATTGCCGCTCCAATGCCATTGATCAACATCGACACGGATATGATCATCCCAAAGCAATTCTTGAAAACCATCAAGCGTTCAGGCCTAGGCGTGAACCTGTTTGACGAGATGCGTTATGACGACGATCGCAACGAAATCCCGACATTCGTCTTGAACCAAGACGCATACCGCGATGCGCAGATCATCATAGCTGGTGACAACTTTGGGTGTGGCTCATCCCGCGAACACGCGCCTTGGGCGATTGCAGACTTTGGCATCACATGCGTTATCGCGCCTAGCTTTGCCGACATCTTTCACAACAACTGCTTTAAGAACGGCATCTTGCCAATCGCTTTGCCACAAGAGCAAATCGACGTTCTAATGAAGGACGCTGAAAAAGGGGCAAACGCCCGCATGACAGTGGATATCGAAGAACAGACTGTCACTACCTCAGACGGTGAAGTGTTCAAGTTTGAAGTCGACGCGTTCAAAAAGCACTGCCTGATGCAGGGCTTGGATGACATCGGCCTTACAATGGAAAAGGCTGCATCAATCGATACTTTCGAAGCTGCAGCACAAACTCAGCGCCCTTGGGTCTAAATATTGACTGAATTGGTTAACGCCAATTCTCAATTCCAAGTTGCGACTTGTGGGCGCGGTTCTCGCGCCCACAACATATGGCATCACTCGCATAGGTTGACGTGATCTCGCCACATTTATGATGCAAGAACGCACCACACCCTCCCCTAAAACGCCACATAACTTAAGCCTTATGAAACCAC
>DLQI01000008.1:11266-12613 GCA_002478745.1 Rhodobacteraceae bacterium UBA7436
TGAGGCAATAATGAGGCAAGCTGCCCGAGTTGGCAGGATCAAGTTGGAACAAGTACGCGGCACGTATCGCGACTGGCCAGTTTGTAAGGGAACGAACAGTGATAGCACGAATTACAGGCGCTGCGGCGCGAGGAGTCCTTGTGGCATTGCTTCTGGCAACGCCCGCATTGCTTTTGCCAAACATTGCAAAAGACAGCTCACAAGTGGTGATGCTGATGGCTATGCTGGCAGGCTTCTTAACCTTTGCAGAATATAATTCCAAATCCCCAAGTATCGTTGAGTTTCGCGATGCTGCACCGTTTAACCGTTTGCGTTTTGTCGCGCTGTTCACGGCCGTGTTCATGCTAAGTTTGATCGCCAAGGACAAATCCGACCCTACAGCCGTGACCAACGCCTTGACCTCACTTGGTCTGATTGTGGGCAACGCAATCGATTTCCCATACTCACCGGTGCGCCTGATCGTTCTGATGTTGCCTAACACCTCCGAAAATGACGTTGTGAGTGCAGTGCGCACCTCTGCCAGTCTGAGCTACCTTATCTCATTAATCACCATGACAGCATTTCTGATCCTTGTTCGCGTTCTAAACTGGCCCTCACGCAAGGGGGCCTTCAACGTTTGGATCAACTTGCCATTGTTTGATCCAACTGCAGGCGAAGACGTTTTGGTTCGACTTCGCCGTGATGCGCGTTTCAACATTGCCTTTGGCTTCTTACTGCCATTCTTTATCCCCGCGGTGGTCAAAATGGCCGCTGACCTGATACACCCAATCACATTAGAGAACCCGCAAACCTTGATCTGGACAATGAGCGCATGGGCCTTCCTTCCTGCCAGCATGATTATGCGCGGTATCGCGATGAGCAAGATTGCGGACATGATCGGAGAGAAACGCCGCCGCACTTATGCAAACGCGGTCGAAGATGGCGGTATGCTACCGGCTTAATCACTGGCTGTATTTTACTTCTATCAGCGCAATTCCTAAGCGCTGAAACCTTTCGCGTAGCGACCTATAATACCGAATTGTCCCGCAAAGGCCCCGGCTTATTGCTGCGCGATATCGCCAGTGGCGACGATCCCCAAGTGATCGCGGTATTGGACATTATCAAACATGCCCAACCCGACGTGATTGCTTTGCAGGGGTTTGACTATGACCTAACGAACCTCGCGCTACGATTGTTTGCAGACCAAGCAGGATATCCCCACATCTTTGCGGCAAGGCCCAACACCGGCATGGCGACGGGGTTAGACCTGAACGGCGATGGACGCCTTGGCGGACCAAATGATGCGCAAGGATATGGTAGGTTTTCAGGCCATCGCGGTAAGGCTGTTATGTCGAAGTTTCCAATCAA
>DLQI01000114.1 GCA_002478745.1 Rhodobacteraceae bacterium UBA7436
GCATCGTCTGTCGTTGTGTCCGGCACCAAAATCTCACGGCCAAACGGTCAGACGAAAGCCGCCGATGCAGACATGCCATCCTTTGGCCCCTGTCAGCGTCTGGATATCGAATTAGAAATTGGTGCCATCGTTGGCGGTTCAAACCAATTGGGGCAACCGATCACGGTTGCGCAAGCCGACGAGATGATCTTTGGCTATGTTTTGCTGAACGATTGGTCCGCCCGCGACATCCAAGCATGGGAATACCAACCTTTGGGTCCCTTCCAAGCCAAAGCATTTGCAACAACGATCAGCCCATGGATCGTAACGCAAGCTGCACTAGAGCCGTTTCGCACATCAACTCCCGATCGCGAAAACGATTTATTACCTTATCTTGCTGAACCTAAGCCGATGCTTTTTGACATTGATCTGTCTGTCTCAATGGCCCCCGCAGGGAAATCGGCCACTACAATTACGCGCACAAATTACAATCAAATGTATTACTCCGCAGCACAACAATTGACGCATCATGCCTCTTCAGGCTGTGCGATGCAGGCAGGTGATTTGATTGGGTCGGGCACCATTTCGGGGCCAGAAAAACATGAACGTGGTAGTCTTTTAGAGCTCTCGTGGGGCGGTAAAGAGCCAATCACGCTCGATACTGGTGAAACGCGGAGTTTCGTCGAAGATGGGGATACACTTACACTTCACGGGGCAGCCCAAGGTGAAGGGTATCAAATCGGCTTTGGCACCTGCGAAGGTACAATCGTCCCAGCACTTAAATTTCCCGCGTGAAGATCATTGAAATTTATGGGTACCTTCAGTCCTCAACGTATCGCTGCGTTGCTGGTCCGCTGTATTTTTCCAACAACTCTTCGGGAACCTCACTGCCATCCACCATAAATGGCAGGATACCTTTGCGCAGAGATTTTCCGCGCATGTTGATAATATCCTCATCTGTCTTGGTGACACGCTGTGCATTGCGCCGCCCCCAATGGGCCAAATGTGCATACATCATTTCGAATATGTCATCATGCCCTTCACCCTTTGCAAGATCATTCAACTCGTCAGGGTCTTCCTGCAGGTCAAATAGCATCGGACGCAATCCACCCATCGCATGCATCAATTTGTAGCGACCATCAAACACCATAAACAAACGGCAGTCATTGGGTTCTAATCCAAGTTTCACGCCTTGCGGCGTTGGTGAATAATCGAACTCTGAAATCGCAACTTCGCGCCATTCCGGCGTTTCGCCGTTGAGCAATGGTACGAGCGAGCGCCCCTCAAGGATGTTCTTCGCAACCGTCCCGCCAGCTGCATCGACAAATGTTGGGACCAGATCAATTGCTTCTACCAGCACATTATTTGTGGTGCCGCGTGTTGCGTCTGCCTCTTTGCGCGGATCAAAAACGATCATCGGAATTTTCACAGATGGGTCATGAAATAGGTCTTTTTCTCCCAACCAGTGGTCGCCCAAATAATCGCCATGATCAGACGTCAGAACGATCATCGTGTCCTTCAACTGATCCGTTTCCTCAAGGTGATCAAGCAACACACCAAGCTGGTCGTCACATTGTTTGATCAATCCCATATAGGCTGGGATTACCTTTTTGCGGACCTCTTCACTTTGAAAGGCAGTAGCTATCTTATTTTGCATATACGCGCCAAAGACTGGCTGCGGATCGACCTGTTCCACGTCATCGCGCACAGGAGCAGGCACATGCTGTTCGCCAAACATGTTGTGGTAAGGCGCTGGTACGATGTAGGGCCAATGCGGCTTGATAAAGCTGACGTGGGCGCACCATGGTCCTTTGCCAGAGTCGCGCGCTTGATCCATGAAATTGATGGTTTGTCGTGTTAACCAAGGCGTCTCGCTGTCTTCTTCGCGAATATTGGCAGGCTTGTCGGCATTGTCGAACATCCAACCTGTTGCCTTGTTCCCCTCATTATCAATTCCTGCATTGGCAAAATCAGCCCAAGGATTTTCAGACTCATACCCTTTGTCTTTGAGGTATTCATTATAGGGTGATCGTTTTTCGTCGTAAAAGCCATCAGGCCCAGATCCCCAAAGTCCATCATCCCTGATCCAAGCATCAAAACCACATTCAGCTTGGCGCGCGCCAATCTCGCTGTCAGGTGCCAGACCAAGCCGCGCCATTCCTTCAGCGTCTGCTTTCATATGCGTTTTGCCAATGAGCCAGCATTCCATACCCGCTTTGCGCAGGTGATCGCCCAGCGTCTGTTCTCCAACCCGCAAAGGGAAACCGTTCCATGCAGCACCGTGCGAGGACACGTAGCGGCCTGTGTAAAAGCTCATCCGACTAGCGCCACAAATAGTGGATTGGGCATAGGCATTGGTAAACCGAACACCTTGGGCTGCCACACGATCAAAATTTGGCGTTTCCAGGTGCGGGTGGCCTGCGCAGCTTAGATAGTCAAACCGTAGTTGGTCATACATTATGAACAGGATATTCAAGGTCGCACCTCTGTTTTAGGATAGATCAGGCGCAGGGGTTATTACGCCTCATCACTTGCACCGAAGTATTCACCGTTTCTGGGAGATGTACCAGTCTTCGATCTGTTTCCCGCAGCCTCAAATTCGCACATCCCCTTTGTACCACATCCAAAATCGTGTCAAAGTTCTGCATGGACCAAAAAAACGACATACCAAACCAACAACAACCAAAATTCGCCACACCAAAACCAGGCACCGTCAGGTTCATTGCTGTTGACGTGGAAACAGCTGGCTATGAAAGCGCAAGCATCTGCCAAATTGGGCTCGCTTTTGTTCAATTCGACGACACAATCGACACATACAGCACCTACATTGATCCCCGATCTCCTTTCGGTGATGGGAATACACGTTTGCACGGTATCGATGCCAGCACGGTCTTTGGTGCGCCAGATTTCGCAGAAATACTGCCTCAACTGCGCCAAACGATGGAAACGCACCCACTTGTTCAGCATAGTCGCTTTGATGAAAAAGCGTTCGATGCTGCCTGCAAACTGACTGGGCAACCGATCTTAAAGTCAGTGTGGTTCGATAGCGTCAAGATTGCCCGCAAAACGTGGCCTGAGTTCAAAGGCAAAGGTGGTCACGGCTTGGGACATCTCAAAACAGCACTTGGGCTAGAGTTTCAGCACCATGATGCAGGCGAAGATGCTCGCGCGGCTGCCGAAGTGGTATTGAAAGCTGAAACCGTCATGGGTGCCAAGATCAATATGCTTGGAACGTCGCGCCAACTTAAATTCGATTTTAGCTTTTGAGATTAAGAAAAAAGGGGCACAGCGTGGGTGCCCCTAGGTTCGCTTACTGAGCTCAATTATGAATACCGCTCTATTTGTTTTATGCCTGTGGCTCAGTCAGCGTCAGGGGCGAGCGCACCCGCCCCGGATCCTTAATTTCTTAGCTACAGCCTGATGTGCCGCCGCATGTGTTGCACTTCATGCACGTACCGTTGCGCACCAAGGTATAGTTCCCACATTCGCCACAAGCTTCGCCCTCATAGCCTTGCATCTTTGCTTTGACCCGCGCGTCCATTGCCACGCCGCCGCTGCTGATTGCAGTGCTTGATCCAGCGGAAACAGCAGTCGCCACTTCTGGAACAAGAGTTTGAAGGGCACCAACCGGATCTGCGCCAGCAAGCTGCGCATTTGCGTCAGCCATACCACCCTGCAATACAACAAGATCTTGTGGCAAACGCTTGCGTAAGTAACCGGTCGAACTGATTTGTTTTAGCACTTCCAAGGACTTGTTCGCCGTTGTGTCCGAAACTTCTGACACATTGCTTGTGCCAGTTTGCTCAGCGCCACCTAGGCTATCGAAAGACGCACCTTCAGGTTGGACATGGGCCAGATCGGTGCGATCAAGGTAGGACACGGCCAATTCGCGGAAGATGTAATCAAGGATAGACGTAGCGGATTTGATGCTATCGTTGCCCTGAACCATGCCTGCTGGCTCGAACTTAGTGAATGTGAAAGCATCAACAAACTCTTCGAGTGGCACGCCGTACTGAAGACCAACAGACACTGCGATCGCGAAGTTGTTCATCATAGCGCGGAACCCTGCGCCCTCTTTATGCATATCGATAAAGATTTCACCAAGATTGCCGTCTTCATATTCGCCCGTACGTAGATAGACCTTGTGGCCCCCAACGTTGGCTTTTTGCGTATAACCCTTGCGACGCTGAGGCATCTTTTCGCGGTGCGACTTGATGATCTCTTTGACGATAATCTTCTCAACGATCTTCTCAGCAAGGACAGTTGCTTTCTCGTGGTTGGAGCCACTCTCTAAGATTTCTTGTGCATCGTCGTCGTCTTCGACCAAAGATGCAGCAAGTGGTTGTGATAGTTTGGAACCATCGCGGTACAAAGCATTTGCTTTCACGCCCAGTGACCATGACAATTCATAGGCCTTTTGGCAGTCTTCGATCGTCGCATCGTTTGGCATGTTGATCGTTTTAGAGATCGCACCAGAGATAAACGATTGTGCCGCAGCCATCATATAAATGTGGCTATTGACGGACAGGTAACGCTTACCAGTTTTGCCGCATGGGTTTGCACAATCAAAGATGCTGTAGTGCTCTTCTTTCAGGTGCGGTGCACCCTCAACAGTCATTGTCCCACATACGTGGTTGTTGGCCGCGTCAACGTCAGCTTTGGAGAAACCAAGGGATTTCAGCAAATCAAATGTTGGATCGTTCAGCTTAGCTTCTGGAATACCAAGAACTTGGGTGCAGAATTCTTCGCCCAAAGTCCACTGGTTGAATACAAAGCGAATGTCGAAGGCACTCTCTAATGCCGCATCAACTTTTGCCAATTCATTTGGTCCAAAACCGTGACCTGCCAATGTGGTGTGGTTGATCCCTGGCGCATTGCCAATGGAGCCGTGTCCAACTGCATAAGCAACGATTTCTTCGATTTGAGCCGAACCATAACCCTGCTTTTCTAGTGCTGCTGGGACGGATTGGTTGATGATCTTAAAGTAACCACCGCCAGCCAATTTCTTGAATTTCACCAAAGCAAAGTCTGGTTCGATCCCTGTTGTGTCGCAATCCATGACCAAACCGATTGTGCCGGTCGGGGCAATAACCGAAGTCTGTGCGTTGCGGTAACCGTGCTTTTCGCCAAGCTGCAAGGCTTCGTCCCACGTGGATTTTGCCATATCGATCAAGCGTGCATCTGGGCAGTTGGCGTGATCCAAAGGCACTGGCTTCACTGCAAGTGCTTCATATCCATCCACAGCGCCATAAGCCGCGTTGCGGTGGTTACGCATGACGCGCAACATGTGCTCTTCGTTTTTCTTGTAGCCAGAGAACGCGCCCAATTCGCCCGCCATCTCAGCGGAAGTTGCGTATGCAACACCCGTCATGACCGCTGTCAAAGCACCACAAAGCGCGCGGCCCTCGTCGCTGTCGTATGAATAGCCCATGTTCATCAGCAAACCGCCGATGTTCGCATAGCCCAAACCCAAAGTGCGGAAGTCGTATGAGCGCTGTGCGATCTCTTTTGATGGGAATTGCGCCATCATTACGGAGATTTCCAATGTCACTGTCCACAAGCGCGCGGTGTGCATATAGTCTTCGATTTGGAACTCGCCATCCTTAAGGAAGGTAAGCAGGTTCATAGAAGCCAGGTTACAAGCCGTGTCGTCAAGGAACATGTATTCAGAACATGGGTTAGATCCGCGGATCGCACCATCTTCTGGGCAAGTGTGCCATTCATTTACGGTGTCGTGATATTGGATGCCGGGATCAGCACAAGCCCATGCAGCGTGTCCAACTTGTTCCCACAAGTCGCGTGCTTTGATGGTTTTTGTGACCTTGCCATCTTTACGATTGATCAATTCCCAATCTGCGTCTTTCTCAACAGCAGTCAGGAACGCGTTTGTCACGCGGATCGAGTTGTTAGAATTTTGTCCTGAAACGGATGAGTACGCCTCGGAATCCCAATCGGTGTCGTATGTTGGGAATTCAATGGACGTGTGACCCTGTTTTGCATAGTCCAACACGCGTTTGACGTATGTTTCTGGGATCGCGACTTTTTTCGCGTCACGCACTGCTTCTTTCAGCTGTGGGTTAACCTTTGGCTCATAAGCATCGGCAACTGCTCCGTCCCATGCTTTGATTGCCGCAAAGATCGCGTTCAACTTCTGTTCGTGCATCTTAGAGCCAGCAACGATGGACGCCACTTTCTGCTCTTCAATCACCTTCCAGTTGATGAAATCCTGAATATCAGGGTGATCTGCATCTACGATAACCATTTTGGCCGCGCGACGTGTTGTGCCACCCGATTTAATCGCACCGGCTGCACGGTCACCAATTTTCAAGAAGCCCATCAAGCCAGATGATTTACCGCCACCAGATAGGTTCTCGCCTGCTCCACGCAAGGACGAGAAGTTCGTGCCTGTACCAGAGCCGTATTTGAACAAACGCGCTTCACGAACCCAAAGGTCCATGATGCCGCCATCATTCACCAAATCGTCAGAAACAGATTGGATAAAGCAGGCGTGCGGCTGTGGGTGTTCGTATGAGGAAGTGGATTTTGTCAGAACGCCGGTTTTGTAATCTACGTAATGGTGCCCTTGGGCCGGACCGTCGATGCCGTATGCCCAGTGAAGACCTGTGTTAAACCACTGTGGGGAGTTTGGCGCAGAACGTTGGGATGCCAACATATAGCGCATTTCGTCGAAATAAGACTGTGCGTCGGCTTCAGTGGTGAAGTAACCGCCTTTCCAACCCCAGTATGTCCAAGCGCCAGCAAGGCGGTCAAAGACTTGTTTGGAAGAAGTTTCGCCGCCGAACTCAACGTCGTCGCCATCTGGAACAGAGCGCCAAAGGAATTCAGGGACATTCTTCTCTTTTACTTTCTTCATGCGCGAAGGCACGCCAGCTTTCCGAAAGTACTTTTGCGCGATCACATCGCTGGCAACTTGGCTCCAGCTGTTTGGCACTTCGACGTCGTCGAGGTGAAACACGATCGTTCCATCCGGATTGCGGATTTCAGAAACCGTCGTGATGAAATCCAGCGATGCATATGCATCTTTTCCTGCCGTGGTAAATTTACGTTCAATTTTCATGTCGCAGCCCCATATTCCAGCATTTTTAATAAAGAGCTCACCTTTTGCGGCGAGCTTCAGCATTCACAGCAGAAAACGTAAAAGCAGACAGGCGGTTTTGACTTAGCCAATTCCAACACAGATTTGATCGATTTCGCGCCGATCCCCAATTTTACGTTATATGCACGCTTTAGCTTTTGAACACTAAATCTAGTGGTGCCTCTGACTTGATGCACAACTTGGCGTATTTGAGCCTAGTTGGTCAACGTAATTTTTACGATTTTTTTGATGTTTAGGGGCTTGACCAATTTAGACGCGAACGGCGGTTTCGCTGCCAATTGATTCATACAAAAACTGTCCCCAATGAAGATCAAAAAGGTGAGCGAGAACGTAATTGATTTTTATTGAGAGTCTTGGCTTATTTAGCTTCGGTGGATGAAGTCATGTCTTAAGTTATCCACAGGTCAATCCGGCACCTATTTTGACAACTGGCCACAATCTGTTCACGGTAAAAAGGTCACAACCCGAGGCCTGCCATCCGCCTAATTATGCGGCCATGCCCCGAATTCGACCTTTAGGGGAAGCAGAAACGTGAATCACTCCACCGCTACATTTTCTATGATTGTGCCGAAAACAACAAAAGGCGGCACATAATGTGCCGCCTTGCTGCCCAGTCGAACTGGTGTTGATGGTCGGGGCGAGAGGATTCGAACCTCCGACCCCCTGTACCCAAAACAGGTGCGCTACCAGGCTGCGCCACGCCCCGAACCATAGGCACTCTTTAGACAAGGTAATCGGGATTGAAAACCCCTAACACGACCAAGAAGGGTCACCTTTTTCAAAAGATTGATGTCGCAGCTCCGTTCCAACGGAAATACCCATAGATTTGGCCAAACCACCGTTGATTTCGAGCACCGCAATCCCAAGTCCACCAACAATTGGCGTCTCGTCTAAGGGTTTTGCCATGTGATGGATGTGCGTAACGATTCCCTTAGAATCAATAAAAAGCATATCCAGCGGAATCAGTGTGTTTCTCATCCAAAATGAAAGCGGTCTCGGAGATTCGTAAACGAATAACATTCCCGAGGATAACGGCATGCTTTGCCGATTCATCAGCCCAAGTTGTTGAGATGCAAATGTGTCAGTAATTTCAATTGAAAACCTCGCCTGCCCCCAATCCCCCCGTAGGTAGACTGAATCGTCACGGCAAGTTGCGAACGCAGCATTTGACATTACCCAACTAAGGAAAATTGCCAATGCTGCGCGAACCATTAGGTCACGCTCGGCAGTGCCGTTTCCCAGGCCTGTACCGCCGCGGCCATCTTGCCGCGCTTGCCATCGATTACGCGAATGGCCAAGGCCTCACCCGGTTGCAAATCGGAGAGACCAGAACGACGAAGCACTTCGACGTGGAGAAAGATATCTTCGTTCTGACCAAAGAGATTTGCGAAACCAAAGCCCTTCCCCTTATCGAACCATTTCACGCGAGCTGGCTCTAAGGGAAGTTGTTCAATATCACTAAGTTCTACATCAGAAAAATCACCCAGCAGTTCGTCTTCAATACCTTCAGGTGGTTCAAGACTAATGACCTCAAGAGCCTGCACACCGCGCTCTGTATTCTGTACGTCAACTACGATGCGCGATGCGTCTGCGACAGAGTTTTGTCCAAAATTTCTCAAGACATTCACGTGAAGCAAAATATCTGGCCCGCCTGCATCGGAGACGACGAAGCCAAAACCCTTCACCGGGTCAAACCACTTAACCAAACCGGATACGCGTTCTTTGTCTTCTAACTCGTTCGTCACTGCTATTCTTTCGTTTCAAGCCTACGGCGTTGCGCAGTCTTGCGCGATTTACCATTCCCTTTTCAAGTGAAAAAAACAGCTAAAAACAAATAATTGCATTTCACGCTACGTGAAATTCACGGATTTAGTCGTTTCACGGCCCACTCTGAAACGTCATTTTCACGCCGCCACACGAACCGATCATGCAACCTAAAATCACCATCGGCCCAAAATTCTATCTCTGTCGGTGTCACGCGATAACCGCCCCAAAACGGCGGTCTTTGCGGGTTTGCACCATGCTTTGCGGTAACTTTTGCGACTTCCGCCAAAAGGGAAGCACGGTTTTTTAAGGGCCGGCTCTGTCGAGACGCCCATGCTCCAAGCCTGCTTTTCAACGAACGTGATGCAAAATATTCGTCCGCCTTCGGCCCGTCTTCTCGAACAACTGTGCCACGAACGCGTATTTGTCGACGCAAGGATTTCCAGTGCATGACAAATGCAACTTTGCCCGCACTATCAAGTTCAGCCGCCTTTGCGCTCTCATAATTTGTGTAAAACACAAACGCGTCCTCTTCGATCCCCTTAAGCAAAACCATTCTGATATTTGGCATTCCTTCGGCGTCTACTGTCGAAAGGGCTATTGCATTCGGGTCATTAAGCTCTGACTCCTCTGCTTCTTTCAGCCAGTTCTGCGCTATGAGAAAAGGGTTTTCCCCTGCAAATTTTCCACTATTTTCCGGATTTAGACGAGTCATTGGCGTTCCTAACAAAGCAAAAAGTGTAGATAGCCTCGCCTTAAGCTAAGGCAAGCTCAGCTCGACGCCAACAGCTCTATTGCTACGATCCCTTGATGCATGATGCGCAATCGCCTAAACGTCGAGAAGATAACATTTAAAATCACTGTGGGGACTGAGTATGTCAAACAACCTAATGGCGGGAAAGCGCGGACTTATCATGGGTCTAGCCAACGATAAGTCCATAGCATGGGGCATAGCAAAGGCCTGCGCAGACGCTGGTGCGGAACTTGCCTTTTCATACCAGGGCGATGCTTTGAAAAAACGCGTTGATCCTCTTGCTGAACAATTAGGCAGCAAAATCGTTCTGCCGTGTGACGTTAGCGACGCGGCCTCAATGGATGCGTTGTTCGAAAGCTTGAAAGAACATTGGGGTCAGTTAGACTTTGTTGTTCACGCTATCGGATTTTCAGACAAAAACGAATTGCGCGGTCGTTATGTAGACACAAGCCGCGAAAACTTTGCAATGACAATGGATATTTCAGTCTACTCGTTCACTGCAATCATGCAGCGCGCTGAAAAAATGATGACCGATGGCTGCAGTGCTCTCACCTTAACTTACTACGGCGCGGAACAAGTGATGCCACATTATAATGTAATGGGCGTGGCCAAGGCCGCACTTGAAGCGTCAGTTAAGTATTTAGCTGAAGATTTGGGTAAAGACGGTATTCGCGTTAACGCAATTTCCGCAGGCCCGATTAAAACACTGGCCGCATCCGGTATCGGTGATTTCCGTTACATCATGAAATGGAACGAATACAACTCGCCGCTGCGTCGCAATGTGACAATCGACGACGTTGGTAAATCTGCACTGTATCTACTGTCAGACCTTGGATCAGGTACGACAGGTGAAAATCTTCACGTAGATGCAGGTTACCATGTTGTTGGTATGAAAGCTGTCGATGCTCCGGATATGAGCAAAGACTAATCACAATCTCTTCCGAACCATTTATAAAATTTAATGGTTCGGCTTCAATTTGCTATTAGGATGTAGACTATGTCAGATCGCTTGCCTCACGAAAAAGGGTTCCACATCAGCTGGGATCAAATTCACCGCGACAGTCGTGCGCTTGCTTGGCGCTTGGATGGCAAAGGGCCTGATGACGGCGCATGGCGTGCAATTGTCGCAATCACACGTGGTGGCATGGCCCCTGCTATGATCATCGCGCGTGAGCTGGATGTGCGCACAGTCGATACGATCAGCATCAAAAGCTATGATCACCAAGATCAATCAGACGCCAAAGTTCTTAAGCACCCTGACGCAGATATGATGGGTGACGGCACTGGCATCCTGATCATCGACGATCTGGTCGACAGTGGTAAAACTTTGGAAGTTGTTCGTGCTCTTTATCCGAACGCACACTTTGCGACCGTATATGCAAAACCAAAAGGCGAGCCACAGGTCGACACGTTCATTACCGGCGTTTCCCAAGACACTTGGATTTTCTTCCCATGGGATATGGCGCTTCAATACGTAGAGCCATACCGCGGAACAGACTGAACCAATTAGGGCCGTCAAATGACCAAGACACGCACCAGCGCCACCTTCTTTCCTCCAGTTATGGAGGCCCGGCGCTGGCTGGAAGGTGTCGCCCATCCTGCGGATAGGCCCCTAATCAACGTTTCACAGGCGGCTCCCGTTGATCCGCCTGTGAAAGAACTTCGCCAAGCTATAGCAGATGCTGCACTCAACGACGATGGCGCACATCTTTATGGTCCTGTCCTTGGCAATGTTGCTTTGCGCCAAGCATTGGCAACAAAAACAACCTCACATTATGACAGTGCAGTTACAGCTGATAACGTCGCAATCACCTCTGGTTGTAATCAGGCGTTTGCCGCCGCCATTTCATCGCTTTGCGCTGAGGGGGATGAAGTCATCCTTCCAACCCCATGGTATTTCAATCATAAAATGTGGTTGGACATGTCTGGGGTTACATCTGTACCTTTGCCAGCTGGCCCTGATTTACTGCCAGATGTAGGCGAAGCTGCAAAACTGATAACTGCGCGTACACGTGCGATCGCGCTGGTCTCCCCGAACAACCCTGCAGGCGTTGAATACCCCGCTGAGCTATTGCTAGACTTCTACGAACTGGCAAAGGCACATGGTATTGCGTTGATCGTTGATGAAACTTACCGCGACTATCACAGCCAAGATGGCGCGCCACACGCGCTGTTCAGCCAACCAAATGCACTAGACACCTTCATCCACCTTTATTCGTTCTCAAAAGCATTCCGCCTGACAGGCCACCGTGTTGGCGCATTGATTACGTCCAAGGCGCGGTTGGGCGAAATAGAGAAGTTCCTCGATACCGTTGCAATATGCCCCGGACAAATTGGCCAGGCTGCGGCGGTTTGGGGGCTCGAAAACCTATCAGATTGGCTTGCTGAAGAACGCAACGAAATCATCAGACGCTGCGGCGCGATCAAAGCGGGTTTTCCCACATTGGCGGCAAAAGGCTGGGAACTGAAATCTGCTGGCGCATATTTCGCATATATGAAGCACCCATTCGACATCTCATCGGCTGATTTAGCACCGCGATTGGTATCAGAGTCTGGAATACTATGTCTTCCCGGGACGATGTTTTGCCCAACGGACGATCCATACGGCGCACAGCATTTGCGCATCGCCTTTGCCAATTTAGACGCAAACGGGATTGCAACGCTTTATCAAAGGCTCGCCGCCCTAAACATATAAGGCGTTCAACCCCTTGCCCCCCTCCTCAGTGCGCCGTAAACATATCCAACAAATTGGATAAGGCAGGACGTTCATGGCCACGGGTAAAAGCATTTCTAAGACATTCGTTTGGATTATCATTGGCCTCGCCATGCTTGGATTGGGTGGCTTTGGTGCCTCGAACTTATCCGGTACGATCCGCACTATTGGCACAGTTGGTGACAAGCACATCGACGTTGGAGAATATGCGCGCCAATTAGGCCAAGAAATTCGCGCCGTTGAAGCACAAACTGGTGAACAGTTGCCGTTCTCTCGTGCCCAAGAAATCGGACTTGATCAAGCAGTGCTTGGCCGCTTGATTTCAGAGCGCGCTTTGGACCACGAAGCCGCAGTTTTGGGCCTAAGCATTGGCGATGAGGCCTTGCGCGACCAAATCGTCGACATCCCAGCCTTCCAAGGCATCAGCGGATCATTTGACCGCGAGGCGTATACCTTTTCATTAGAACGCAATGGGACATCCGAATCCGAGTTTGAAACACGGTTGCGTGAAGAAACTGCACGCACCCTGTTGCAGGGCGCAATGATCAGCGGCGTTGTCATGCCATCTTCGTATGTTTCAACGCTACTCGATTACATCGGCGAAACCCGCGACTTTACGTGGGCGCGCCTTGCCTCTGCAGACTTAGATGCTCCACTTGAAACAGCATCAGACGAGCAGTTGAAGACATACTTCGCTGAAAACACCGCAGATTTCATACTGCCGGAGACAAAGCGCCTTACTTATGTGCAGCTGTCACCTGACGCACTTATTGAAAGCATCGATATTCCCGAAGAAGATTTGCGGGCCGAGTTTGAAGCACGTGTGAACCAGTATAACACGCCAGAGCGCCGTTTGGTCGAGCGCCTTGTTTACTTGGACGAAGAAGAAGCAAACCGCGCTGCTGCAGCGCTTGAAGTTGCAGGAACCACATTCGAAACCCTTGTCGATGACCGCGGCCTTGCGTTAGCGGACATCGATCTAGGCGATGTGGACCGCTTGTCATTGGACGCAGCGGGCGAAACAGTATTCGCTGCAAACGTCGGTGATGTGGTTGGCCCACTCGATACTGATCTGGGTCCCGCCCTGTTCCGTGTGAATGGCGTTTTGCCAGCGCAAGTGACAACGTTCGACGAGGCAAAGCCAGAGCTACAAGAAATTCTAGCAACTGATCGTGCCCGTCGCCTGGTCAGCACAATGGCGCAAGACTTTGATGATCTGTTGGCGGGTGGCGCAACACTCGAGGAACTTGCTGATGAGACCGATTTAGAAATTGGCTCAATCGAATGGTTTGACGGCAACGGAAACGGCATCGGTGCATATGTAGCTTTCGCTGACGCAGCCCGCGTTGTGACCGAAGAAGACTTTCCACAAATCGAAAACCTAGAGGATGGCGGTGTATTCGCGCTTCGCTTGGATGAAGTATTGCCAGTTCGCCCACCAGAGTTTGAACAAGCCCGCGAGCAACTTACAGCAAGCTGGGAAAATAATCAGGTAGAGTCACGCCTCAAAGAACAAGCCGCAACATTAGTTCCCCAACTTCAATCCGGAACCGACTTTGCTGGTTTGGGTTTGACTGCAACGGAAGAATCCGACCAAACCCGAACCGGTTTTGTTGCAGGCACGCCTCCTAGCTTTATGGAAGATGTGTTCAAGATGAATATTGGTGATGTTTCTGTTGTTGATAGTTTTGGCACTGTGTTGGTTGTGCGCCTTGATGCGATCAACCCAACCGAAGAAAACGAAAACGCTGATGCATTGAGTGCACAACTGCAAGCTCAGATCGAGCAGTCATTGGCCCGTGATCTTTACAATATCTACTCACGTGACGCGGTCCAACGTGCGGGTCAAAACATTGATCCACGTTCTTTGGCAGCCGTACACGTTAACTTCCCCTAAGGTTTAAACTGATGGCCCTGACCCCTGATTTCGAGAGCTTTGCACGTGCATATGATGCGGGCGAAAACCAGATCGTTTACACGCGATTGGCCGCAGACTTGGATACTCCTGTATCCCTTATGCTCAAGCTGACGGGTGCACAAAAAGACGCATTTGTTTTGGAATCTGTAACGGGCGGCGAAGTGCGCGGGCGTTATTCCATCATTGGAATGAAACCTGATTTGGTATGGCGCTGTCAGGGTGACACATCTTCAATTAACCGCACTGCGCGTTTTGATAGCGATGCCTTTGTTGCACAAGACGGCAATCCGTTGGATGTGTTACGTACCCTGATTGGCGAATGTAAAATCGACCTGCCTGACGATCTACCGCAATCTGCGGCAGGCCTGTTTGGCTACCTTGGTTACGATATGATCCGTTTGGTTGAGCACCTGCCAAATGTGAACCCCGATCCTTTGGGATTGCCTGATGCCATCATGTTGCGCCCGTCCGTCATTGCAGTTTTGGACGGCGTTAAAGGCGAAGTTACAGTGGTGTCGCCTGCTTGGGTCAGCGATGGACAGACCGCGCGCGCTGCATACGCTCAAGCCGCTGAACGTGTTATGGACGCCGTTCGTGATCTTGAACGCACAATGCCAACAGAGACACGCAATCTAGGTGAAGCCACTGAGGCGAATGAGCCTGTCAGTAATTTCACACGGGATGGGTACAAATCTGCCGTTGAAAAAGCCAAAGACTACATTCGTGCTGGCGACATCTTTCAAGTTGTCCCGTCCCAACGTTGGACCCAGGATTTCGCGCAAAAGCCGTTCTCTTTGTACCGTTCCTTGCGCCGTACAAACCCATCCCCTTTCATGTTCTATTTCAACTTTGGTGGTTTCCAAGTTGTCGGCGCAAGCCCTGAAATTTTGGTCCGTGTGTTTGGTAACGAAATCACAATTCGTCCGATCGCCGGAACACGCAAACGTGGGGCGACACCAGAAGAGGATCGCGCATTAGAAGCCGATCTTTTGGCTGATAAAAAGGAACTGGCAGAGCACTTGATGCTGTTGGACCTTGGTCGCAATGACGTTGGTCGCGTTGCAAAAATTGGCACCGTGCGCCCTACCGAAGAATTCATCGTTGAACGCTATTCCCACGTAATGCACATCGTCTCGAATGTGGTCGGTGAGTTGAATGAGGGCAATGATGCAATCGACGCATTCTTTGCTGGTATGCCTGCGGGTACCGTTTCGGGTGCGCCAAAAGTACGTGCGATGGAAATTATTGATGAGCTAGAGCCAGAAAAGCGCGGCGTCTACGGTGGTGGTGTTGGTTACTTCAGCGCAGGTGGCGACATGGACATGTGTATCGCACTGCGCACAGCAGTCATTCAGGATGAAAAGCTGTACATCCAAGCGGGCGGCGGCGTTGTCTATGACAGCGATCCCGAAGCCGAGTTTATGGAAACCGTGCACAAGTCTGGCGCAATTCGCAGAGCGGCAAAAGACGCTGCACGTTTTGACGGCGGCAACACGTAAGCACCTGGCAAATCGAACAAACCAATATTTTGGATTTACTGTTTTAGGACAGCCGAAATAGGTGCCATGCTCACGCGTGTTGCGCGATCTTGCAAACTCCACAACAGTAGCGCGGAAATTGTATCCGAGCGCAAACGTCCCAACATGATCACGCCACCTTCTTGCCCCGCACGGAATGCTGCTTGCCCTAAGAACCTGCGGATAACTGTTGGTGGTTGATCCGCGCTGTCAAAGTCACGAAACACTGTTGAGGTTGGCACGCCTTCGCGCTCTGCTAATTTGGCAACTGTATTTAGGCCGTTGGATTGGGTCACAAACCCATGACCCGTCGAAAGCAGGATTTGAGTGGCTTGGTCCGACGCTTCACGGGATTCTTGCATGCCGTTATCAACACCTTCAAGAACGCCAACAACATCGGTCATCTGACCAAGAACCGCATCCAATGTAACCTCGGCGTCGCCTGCTGTTGCGCCACTTGGAAAATCGATCATCGCAAGAACTTCAAAGCCCTCACCACGATATTTGTTCATGCGGGCAACGGCATCTGGCAGACTAGAATCAACGGCAAAGGTGATCGGCGCGGGGAAACTGCGCAAAGCAGGCAAGCCAACCGCGGCCCCCTCCAAATCAGCGCCAGCATCAATCAGAACAATCGACATAAGCGGCTTCGCGTCTGCATTTTCAAATGGTACCGCGAACGCATCGATTGGCGCTAGATCAGCTACTTCTGTTTGATCGGCAGGCTGTTGCGCCTGTTCAACCGGATTATTGTCGCGATCAACCAGTGATCCTGCGGGGCGACCAATCTGTGGGCGTAATTCTTCTTCGGCAGTATCAACTGGTGGGAATGTAGCTTCTTCCTCAGCACTTGGGGCTTCGGGTTGTTCCGGTTCTTCTGGGACAAGCTCAACAGGTGCTGGCACCGTGGTCGTTTCTGGCTCTGCCTCAACAACTGCCTCCTCGGCAGCTGGATCTTGCTCCGTTACCTCAAACGCAGTCTCGTCTTCAGGAACCTGTGGAGCCAGTGGTTGCGAAGGATCAGTCGATATGGACAACTCAGTTTCATTTTCAGGCTCTGCTGGTGCAGCCGCTTGCGGACTAGGCAACACAGGTGCATCGCCATCAACGACAACGGCACCATCGGCAGTGTTTACATCAGGTGCCTCAAGGCCATCAGTGCCACCAGTTATCGGTCTTTGAGATAAATCAGATCCAGCCTCAGCAACTGAATTCACATCATCTGGCGCAGGTTGGCTTGTATTGCTCGTGCCATCTTGAACCAAATCGGCATCGCCTGCTCCAGCACCTACACCCACTTTGCTTTCATTCACGTTTGCTGAAACGCCAGTTGGCGCTGCATCTGTCACGTTAGGTGCAATTGGCCCACTGGTCATTACGGACGCAACACCTGCGACGCCGACAGACACAACTGTACCAATCATCGCTCCGCTTAAGAAACCTCGTGCCATTGCGCTTACTCCGCCTGT
Organism: Rhodobacteraceae bacterium UBA7436; assembly: GCA_002478745.1. Taxonomy (GTDB): domain Bacteria; phylum Pseudomonadota; class Alphaproteobacteria; order Rhodobacterales; family Rhodobacteraceae; genus Ascidiaceihabitans. The sequence continues at coordinate 17,232 of DLQI01000114.1, forward strand.
CTTTTCTGTCTTAATTGTTCATGGCTTGGCTGTCCGTTCCAATTGATGCTGGCGGCCAAGCCCGAACATGTATATTTCTACTATACAGTGCCAACGGGGCAACCTGCCAGTACTGAAACACTCAATAACATAAAGTTTGCAAGATGCTGCTCCTGATCGATAACTACGATAGCTTTACATACAACCTTGTCCACTATCTGGGCACCTTGGGCACGGAAATTGAAATCCGGCGCAATGATGCCATCGATGTGCAAGAAGCAATGGCGATGAAACCCGCAGCGATTTTATTATCCCCTGGTCCTTGTGACCCGGATCAAGCCGGCATTTGCCTTGCCCTGACACAAGCCGCCGCAGAGACGCGTACGCCGTTGTTAGGCGTTTGCTTGGGTCATCAATCCATCGGCCAAGCGTTTGGCGGTAATGTTGTGCGCTGCCACGAGATTGTACACGGCAAGATGGGCGCGATGCATCACACGGGCAAAGGCCTTTTCAAAGGTTTGCCAACACCTTATGAGGCAACGCGCTATCATTCTTTGATTGTTGAGCGCGAGACATTGCCTGATGTCCTGGAAGTTACAGCAGAGTTGGAGGATGGCACAATCATGGGACTACAACACCGCGACCTGCCAATCCACGGCGTGCAATTCCACCCAGAATCAATTCGTTCTGAACATGGTCATGCGCTACTGCAGAACTTTGTAAATGAGATGGCGGTGCCAGCATGAGTGACGCACTCAAACCTTTGATCGACGCGGCCGCCAATGGCCCCCTAACTCGCGAACAAGCCCAAACAGCCTTTGGTATCTTGTTTGAGGGAGAAGCAACGCCAAGCCAAATTGGCGGTTTCCTTATGGCACTGCGCACACGCGGCGAAACAGTGGACGAATACGCGGCGGCGGCGGCCGTCATGCGCGCCAAGTGTCACGCGGTGTCAGCGCCAGCAGGTGCAATGGATATCGTCGGAACAGGTGGCGACGGGAAAAACACACTGAACATCTCAACCGCGACAGCTTTTGTTGTCGCCGGTGCTGGGGTCACAGTTGCAAAGCACGGCAACCGCAATCTGTCGTCAAAATCAGGTGCCTCAGATGCACTGACCCAAATGGGCCTGAACGTTATGGTCGGCCCTGAAGTTGTTGAAAAAGCTCTGAACGAAGCCGGTATTGGTTTTATGATGGCACCTATGCACCATCCTGCCATCGCACATGTGATGCCAACACGTGCCGAATTGGGTACGCGGACAATTTTTAACATCCTTGGCCCATTGACCAACCCTGCTGGCGTCAAGCGCCAACTCACTGGTGCGTTTTCACGCGATCTTATTCGCCCAATGGCCGAAACACTTGGCCAATTGGGATCAGAAAAGGCGTGGTTGGTCCACGGGTCTGACGGCACTGACGAATTGACCATCACTGGTGTCAGCTGGGTGTCAGCACTGGAAAACGGACAGGTCACCGATTTCGAAATCAACCCAGAAGATGCCGGCCTGCCGATACACCCGTTTGAGGATATCATTGGTGGCACACCCGAAGAAAACGCACGCGATTTCAATGCATTGCTTGATGGTGTACAAAATGCTTACCGCGACGCCGTATTGCTGAATTCAGCTGCAGCGCTTGTTGTTGCAGATGTTGCGACCGATCTTAAACAGGGCGTTGAAATGGCCCAAACCAGCATCGACAGCGGTGCAGCACGCGATAAAATTACTGCCGTGGCTCGTATCACTCAGGAGGCATCATGACCGCTACTATTCTCGAAAAAATCAAAGCCTACAAACTTGAGGAAGTCGCAGCAGACAAAGCTGCCAAACCAATAGAAGCGGTTGAAGCAGAAGCCAAAGCAGCCAGTGCAGTGCGCCCATTCGCAGGCGCATTGCGCGACGCAGCAAAAACCGGCTACGGCTTGATCGCTGAAATCAAAAAGGCCAGCCCATCCAAAGGGTTGATCCGTGGAGATTTCGATCCAGCGGCCCACGCCGTAGCCTATGAAGCAGGCGGTGCCGCTTGTTTGTCAGTGCTAACCGACACCCCCAGTTTTCAAGGGTCCAAGGATTTCTTGGTTGAAGCCCGTGCTGCCTGCGCCCTGCCCGCGTTGCGCAAGGATTTCATGTACGACACCTATCAGGTTGCTGAGGCCCGCGCCCTTGGTGCCGATTGTATTCTCATCATCATGGCTTCTGTTTCTGATGCACAAGCCAATGAGCTAGAGCACGCAGCGTTTCAATGGGGCATGGATGCCTTGATCGAAGTGCACAATGCCGAAGAACTTGAGCGTGCTACCCTACTGAAAAGCCCTTTGATGGGCATCAACAACCGCAACCTCAACACCTTTGAAACCACTCTGGACACCACACGTATTCTGTCCAAACAGGTTCCAGAGGACCGCATGATCGTTTGCGAAAGCGGCCTTAACACTCCTGCGGACTTGTCCGATATGGCAATGTACGGTGCGCGCACATTCTTGATTGGTGAAAGCCTGATGCGTCAAGACGACGTGGAGACAGCCACGCGCACCCTTTTGGCAAACCCAACCGTCTCTGGTGGTGGCCTATAATGGCGCTGACGCATTTTGATGGCAAAGGCGATGCGCATATGGTCGATGTCTCGGACAAGCCCGTGACCGACCGTATTGCACAGGCTGCTGCCTGGATTAAGATGCAGCCTGAAACCTTTGATATCATTACTGAAGGCCGCGCCAAAAAGGGTGATGTCTTGGGTGTTGCGCGGCTTGCCGGCATCATGGCTACCAAACGCACAGCAGACCTGATACCTCTGTGCCACCCATTGCCCATCACCAAAGTCGCGGTTGAGTTAGAACCCGATGCGACACTCCCGGGCATCCGGATTATGGCAACGGTGAAAACCACGGGCCAAACCGGCGTCGAAATGGAGGCGCTCACAGCCGCCTCAACCGCCGCCCTAACAATCTACGACATGTCCAAAGCCGTCGACAAAGGCATGGAAATCGGTGGCCTGCACGTTGTCCTGAAAGACGGCGGTAAATCCGGACGCTACGAGGCATCATGATCACCGTTTCCCAAGCCTTAGATGAGCTATTCAATCTGGTCTCACCGCTCGACATTGAACATGTTGCATTGCGCGATGCAAACAATC
>DLQI01000050.1 GCA_002478745.1 Rhodobacteraceae bacterium UBA7436
ATCATCGCCAATGCGTTGATCCTAAAGCACGTTCTCACGGATGAGCAGATCCCACAGCAGATTGCCTCTGCGATGTTGTCTGCGGGCTTTGGCCCAATCGTGTTCTTGATCATCGTCAACATCATCTTGTTGATCGGTGGGCAGTTCATGGAGCCGTCAGGTCTGTTGATCATCGTCGCTCCATTGGTGTTCCCAATTGCAATTGAACTGGGCATCGACCCAATTCACCTTGGGATCATCATGGTTGTGAACATGGAAATTGGGATGATCACGCCGCCTGTTGGTTTGAACCTATTCGTGACCTCTGGGGTTGCAGGGATGCCAATGATGAGCGTTGTACGTGCTGCGCTGCCGTTCTTGGGCGTTATGTTCATCTTCTTGATCATGGTGACATACATCCCAGCAATTTCGACATGGTTGCCGACCCTTATGATGGGTCCTGAAATCATAACGAAGTAACGAAAACGGCCCATCCCTTTGCAGGGGTGGGCCGCTTTGTCATACAATAATGTTTGGTTAAGAAGCGCTAAGTGCGTCCACGATGGGCGAAAAATCAGCAGCCTTAAGGCTTGCGCCACCAACCAGTGCACCATCCACATTTTCAGCGGTAAAGATTTCTGTAGCGTTGCTGGCTTTAACCGAACCACCATAGAGCAGCGAAATGCCGCTGCTGATATCTGCGCCAAAGCGTGTATTCAACTCTGTGCGAATAAAGTCATGTACTTCAATGATTTGCGCAAGGGTAGGGACCTTGCCCGTCCCAATAGCCCAGATCGGTTCATAGGCAATGACAAGCGTGTCAGCCGTTGCGCCCTCTGGTACAGAGGTGGCCAATTGTCCGCCGATAACATCAAGCGTTCTACCCGTCTCACGATCGCTGAGGCTTTCACCGATGCACAAGATCGCAATCAAACCAGCATCGCGCGCCGCAATCGCTTTAGCGCAGACATCCTTATCTGTTTCGCCATAGGTTTCGCGCCGTTCAGAGTGGCCAACGATAACGTATTTTGCCCCCGTATCTTTGACCATAGGGGCTGAAATATCGCCAGTATGCGCGCCCGATTGCGCTGTGTGGCAATCCTGTGCACCAATATAGATTGATGAGCTATGGGTCATCTCGACAGCTGGAAACAGCAATGGGGAAGGCGGGCAAATCACAACTGCGCATTCCGCGTTGCCTTGGCTTTTGACAAGTTCGTTCAGCTGCTCCAGTGAATGAGACACCCCATTCATTTTCCAATTGCCTGCTGCTATTTTCGTGCGCATTTGATGCATCCCTATTTGATCTTTTTCTAAGCTAGCATTTGGGTTAAGCGGGGGCAACGCGAGGGTTTCGCGAAGTTTAAGAACAAGGCCATCCAATGATCCCTAGATTAGACGCCGCATTGATCCGTAAAGGTGATCCAGAAACACTTGCCGCTTTGAAAGAAGCCGCAACAGGGGTTGGGTTTGCGACAGTATACAACACAGCACTGACGGCTGAGCGCGTGACCGAAGTGATTGAAACCTATCGCACTTTTTTCAAACGACCAGAGGCGCAAAAGCGCGAAATCGATATGTCCGTTACGGGCAGCAATCGTGGCTGGGGTGCTGCAGGATCAGAGCAAGTCGACCCAGATGCGAACCCGGATTATAAGCAATATTTCGACAGTGGTGTGGAATTGGCAAAGGGTGATCCACGGGCAGAAATGCCGGTGTATGGATTGAACCAATGGCCGTCTGACGACCCTGAGTTTAAGAAAATCATCCTTGGCTATTATGATGACGCTATCTATGTGGCGATGGGTGTTTTGCGCGGTATTGCGAACGCGATTGATATGCCAGACGATTACTTTGACAAAGCGTTTCGAACACCGATGGCGTTGCTGCGCGGAAATTTTTACCCAGAGCGTCCAAAGGATGCGACGGATATGGATTTCGGGATCGCGACACACACCGACTATGGCTGTTTGACCTTGCTGGCGACGGATGGATCACCTGGTTTAGAGGTGCGTAAACGGGGTGGAGGCTGGATACCAGTTTCTGCGCAACCTGGTGAATTTGTTATCAATTTTGGGGAAATGTTGGGATTTTGGACCGGTGGTACTGTCCAAGCTACGCCGCACCGTGTTGTCGGTGGTGACGCCGAGCGTATATCTGTTCCGCTGTTCTTTAACCCGTCCCATGACACCAATGTTGCACCACCTGAAAGTGGTGAAGTTGTGCGTGCTGGGAAACATCTGGAACGCCGCTTTAACGAGACGTATCTGCACCTGCAAAAGCCCTAAGAGGCCTTTGCGTAATCCGCTTACATTTCAGCGAACTTGATCGATTCACCACAGCCACAGGCTTCGGTTACATTAGGATTTCGAAACTTAAAGCCAGACTCTAACAGGCTGGTTTCGTAGTCAATTTCCGTTCCAAACAGAAACATTTGCGCCATTGGCGCGATCAAAACACGGGCACCATCCTGTTCGACAACTTCGTCGTTGGGATCCTGTTCTGCCACGTAATCCATCGTGTATTCCATACCTGCACAGCCGCCTTTTTTGACGCCAATACGCAGACCCTGATGCCCGCCAGAGGCCATCAGTTTTGCGATCTGAGCAGCCGCTTTTTCAGAAATGGAAACGGCCTGTTTGCCTGGAATTGAAAACATGACAAGTGCTCCTTTGTCCCTAATCTAAGGACGATGGTGGGCTGGCTCAACCCTTGTGCAAAATAGCCCGTTCACAACGTCGGTATTACGTCGGTATCGTGTCGGTATGAGGTCGGTGCACACAGCGGTGCACCAAAATCATTAATTACATGAAACCCAGTTCAAGACGGGCTTCGTCAGACATCATGTCCATGCCCCAAGGGGGTTCCCAAACAAGGGCCACATCCACAGTTTTGACGCCGGGGATAGGTTCAACCGCATCCGCAACCCAACCCGGCATTTCGCCAGCTACAGGGCAGCCCGGTGCCGTGAGGGACATCTTGATGTTCACTTCGCTCTCGGCGTTGATGTCGATCGTATAAATCAAACCAAGTTCGTAAATGTTCACCGGAATTTCGGGGTCATAAACCGATTGGCAAGCGGCAACTACGGCCTCGTACAAAGGGTGGTCAGTGGATGATGGCGCGATTAGTGGTGCGCCTTCTAGCATGTCTTTAGACTGGTCCATATTGGCTCCGGTGTGTTCCTGACAGTTTATATAGGGTTTAGGTGTCGGGGCGTCCAGTGGGGCACTGGTTGAAAGTGGTTTCTTTATTAGGCTCACTTAAATGTCATGACATTCTCAATTCATTTGACGGATGCGATATGGGTTCGTATCAATATTTTTGTAAAAATTTAATCATTTCACAAGCTTAAAGGGAATTTTCGTTTTGCGCAGATTAGGATAACCAGCATGACTGAGAAGAATGATTACCACGTAGGCGAACGCGCAAGCGAAATGCCACAGCCAACCCAGTATGAGCCAAGCCCGTTTAAAAAGGGCCGTCCACCAGAACCGTTGCAGTTTGAGGTGAACCTGACTGCCGAGGCCCATGACCGTCAGAAGAAATCTGGCATGGTGCAGGTTAACATTCCGGGGTTCTCGCCGCTGAAGCTATATTGCGATGAGCAAACACCGGTTGGTGATGACACTGCTCCGCCCCCGTTGGCGTATTTCTGTGCAGGTATTGGTTTCTGCCTGATGACCCACCTGACGGACATCTACACCGCGCGCGGGATCAAGATTAAGTCGATGAACCTAGAGCAAAAGTTGCGTTTCCAAACGAACCTCAGCAACATGCGCGACTTGGGCCACACGACAGAGGGCGAAACATTGGGCATCGAAACCCACGTCTTGATCGAAAGCGATGAGTCCCAAGAGGTCATTCGTGGATTGATGGAAGAGGCCGAAAACGCCTGCATGGCACACCACGCCTTGCGCAACCCGATCCCGTGGTCTTCGCGCCTAATCCACAACGGTGAAGAGCTGTTGAACAACAACGGCTGATAAGAATGCAGGGCGGGGTAATGCCCCGCCCTGTGTAATAATATTGAGGAAAACCGCTCTTTTCCACCTAACGCTTAATCGAAGATTAGATAGCGCTCGAACCTCCCCCATGGGGAGGGCGCGGTCACGCTTTGTGAAGGTGAAAAAGAAAAAGGCGTCGTGATCGATTGTGACGCGCTGGCAAATCAACAGACCTTGTTAACCTGCTGACTGGTCAATCGGTTAGAAAACCTTAATCCGCTTCAAGCGATCTTATTGAAAGGGTCAATGAAGTCTCTGCACTGTGCAAGCATTGTGCTAACCAGTCTAAATCCAAGATCGTATCCATATTCTCTAAATTCTCAACGCAGTCGGATGTTCTTTCTGTTCTGAGGTGTTGAAGCTTTGCGATTTCTTTACTCAGGTGGGGATTTTTGTCCATCAAGTCGGATGTGGAACGCTGGTTGCTCATATCAAGATCTTCAAAATGCTCAATAAGACACATAAGGTGCTCTTCGGCAGATAGCTTTTTGCAACTTCTCAAGAACGCCGCGAAGCAGAAAGAGTTATTGTTTTCAGCTTGATCGGGTTTTTCGTCACTGTGCAGCATGCAGCTGTGATATTCTGCTTGGATTGGCTTGATGTAGCCTTGGTCTTCGGGAAGTGACTTCAACGGTGTAACGAGCAATATTAGGCTGACGGTCGCCCATAGTGCAGATCTGGCGCTTTTTGAGCGCAAATTGGGGTATAGTTTTCCCGTAACAAACTGCTGAGAGTTTACCCAAAAGTCGCGATCTTTGCGTGACGAGATGTGGACTACCGACAGGCTAGAAAAGGCAAGATAATAGAATGCAGCTGCACAAGCTGAAGCTGCATTCAACTTGAGGATAATGATCAATAAATCAATCATTAATGTCGTGGGTCACCCTACGCGCGCCTGAGCTTTGGCTTTTGAACACGCGTTTCAGCACGATCCATGCGACCAGCGATAGCCCTGTAAACAGGGCCAATGCGGCGGGGGCCATCATTGCGGCGGGGAACAATGCCACCACCGCTGTCATGATCAGCGCCCCGATGGCGAAACCGATAAAGATGAAGCCGGGGGCGAGGACCTCTAGCACCGCCAACGCGATCGCAGCAGAGAGCCAAACCCACCAAATGCCAACCATTGTATCCATTATAGGCGTCCTTTCAGCAGTTTAAACGCATCGCCAAAGGCATCCATGGCTGATGCAGGTACAATGACGGTTTGTGACCCGTTGCTGGTGCCAAGGGCGGTTAGCGCTTCGACTTGTTTCAAAGCCACTTGGTATTGTGCGGCTTCGATCCCGTGTTCTGTGATGGCTGTGGCCACGGCCGCTGTTGCATAGGCTTCGGCGTCTGCGAGCACCTTACGCGCTTTGGCGGATTGCTCTGATGCATATAGTTCAGCGTCGGCGCCCAATTCTACGGCGCGTTTTGACCCTTCGGCCTCTGTCACTTGTGCACGACGTGCGCGTTCAGCGTTCAGCTGTTGCATCATGGCGGCGCGGGTGGCGGCGTCTAGGTTTACGTCTAGGATTTCGGCGCGTGTTACTTCAATGCCCCAGTCGTCTACGGCCCCCTCAACCAGTTTTTTGACCGTGGTGATCAAGGTTGTTCGGTTGGCTTGAACCTCATCAAGGTCCATTTTACCGATTTCCGCACGTACAATACCGGCCACGGTTGTGGAAATCGCGCTGTCGACGTCGCGAATACGGTAAACTGTCTTTTCCGGCTCAGTGATGCGGTAGAAGACGGATGTGTCGATCTGGACCAGCACGTTATCGCGGGTAATTGCGTCTTGGGACGCGGTTGGCAACTGGCGCTCTAGGATCGAAATTTTGTGGGCGACACGGTCAAGGAATGGGATGATCATATTGATCCCTGGGCCAAGCACCGAGTGGAGGCGTCCAAAGCGTTCAATCACATGCTGCTCTGACTGAGAAACTATGCGAACGGCTTTGAGAACCAGCACAACGAAGAGGACGGCGAGCAAGAGATAGACGATGTTACCTTGGATGGCGTTCAGGATCAGTTCTTCGATTGGCATAATGCGCGTCCTTTGAGTATTGTTTTATTATTATACCTTGAAACATGGGGGTTCATCACGCGGATTGCAAGTTTGCGTGAACCGGTTTATCGCCCTTTCAACACCCTGAGAGGCTCCAGCATGACCAAAGTTACATTCGATTTACACGCCACCGATGGCAAGGCCCGCACGGGTCAAATCAACACTCCGCGCGGTGAAATTCGTACGCCTGCGTTTATGCCTGTGGGCACGGCTGCGACCGTTAAAGCGATGATGCCTGAAAGCGTGCGTTCAACGGGTGCTGATATATTGCTTGGCAACACCTATCACTTGATGCTGCGCCCGACGGCTGAGCGGATTGAGCGTCTTGGTGGCTTGCACAAGTTCATGAATTGGGAACGCCCGATTTTGACGGACAGTGGTGGGTTTCAGGTGATGAGTTTGGCAGGATTGCGCAAACTGACTGAGCAGGGCGTAACTTTCAAATCCCACGTGGATGGCTCCAGCCACGAGATCACGCCAGAGCGATCTATGGAAATTCAGCGCATGCTGGGATCAGACATCGTGATGTGCTTTGACGAATGTCCGGCGCTTCCTGCTGATCGCAAGCGGATCGCTGAAAGTATGCGCATGTCGATGCGTTGGGCTGATCGGTCCAAGGTGGCCTTTGGTGATCGTCCGGGGCACGCGCTGTTTGGTATTATGCAGGGCGGTCTGGAAAAGGATTTTCGCGAGGAAAGCGCGAAGGCACTGACTGACATTGGTTTTGATGGGTATGCCGTCGGTGGATTGGCTGTGGGCGAGGGGCAGCAGGCAATGTTTGATTGTCTAGATTATGCGCCTGATATGCTGCCAACGGACAAGCCGCGTTATTTGATGGGCGTGGGTAAACCTGATGACATCGTCGGCGCAGTCGCGCGTGGCATCGATATGATGGATTGCGTGCTGCCTTCACGCTCTGGTCGTACGGGGCAGGTGTTTACCCGTCACGGTGTTGTGAACATTAAAAATGCACGTCACGCAGATGATCCGCGCCCACTTGATGAGAACTGCAGCTGTCCTGCATGTTCCAATTATAGTCGCGCTTATTTGAACCACGTGTTTCGCAGCAATGAAATGATTTCGGGCATGTTGCTGACATGGCATAACTTGCAATATTTTCAGGATATTATGCAGGGAATGCGGGATGCGATTGGGGCTGGTACCTTTGAATCATGGCAAAAAGATTTCCATGACGGGCGTGCACAGGGCGACATCGAACCCCTATAAAACCTCAGGAAAGTACCAACAAGTTTGCTGATCCCATTGCACCTCAGTGGGGATCACGTCATTGTTGCCCTTGAAACAGGCATATAAGACCTACACTTAACAAAGTCGAAACAGGAGACGGCCATTGGTTGCCTAGATTAGGGACCGCGCCGCCTTGCCAGATTAAGGAATTGAGCATGCAAGAGCCACTTAACGCATCCTACCCCATATTGCCTTTGCGCGATATTGTTGTGTTCCCACACATGATTGTACCGCTTTTTGTTGGTCGCGAAAAATCAGTCCGCGCCCTTGAAGAGGTTATGGCCGACGATAAGCAAATCTTGCTGTCCAGCCAAACTGATCCGTCTGAGGATGATCCACAAAGCGATGGTATCTTTAAGGTTGGCGTTTTGGCCAATGTCTTGCAGTTGCTGAAGTTGCCAGACGGCACGGTTAAAGTGCTGGTCGAGGGCCAAGCCCGCGTGCGCATCACAGAATACCTAGACAATGACGACTTCTTTGAAGCTCGCGCTGAGTATCTGACTGAGATGCCTGGTGACGTGGCCACAACTGAGGCGTTATTGCGTACGGTTTCAGACGAGTTTGAGCGCTATTCAAAAGTTAAAAAGAACATCCCTGAAGAGGCGTTGGCTGCTGTTGGTGAATCTGAGGAGCCATCAAAACTGGCCGATTTGGTTGCGGGTCACTTAGGGATCGAAGTTGAGCAGAAGCAAGACTTGCTTGAGACCCTCAGCATTTCTGAACGTCTTGAGAAGGTCTATGGCCTGATGCAGGGCGAGATGTCTGTTTTGCAGGTTGAGAAGAAGATTAAAACCCGCGTCAAAACACAGATGGAACGCACGCAGCGTGAGTATTATCTGAACGAACAGATGAAAGCGATCCAGCAAGAGTTGGGTGACGGCGAAGACGGCAAGAACGAGATGGACGAGCTGAACGAGAAGATCAGCGCAACCAAGCTTAGTAAAGAAGCCCGTGAAAAGGTCGATTCTGAAGTTAAGAAACTCAAGAACATGTCGCCTATGTCTGCTGAGGCCACTGTTGTCCGCAACTATCTAGATTGGATGCTGGGCGTTCCGTGGGGTGTCAAATCCCGCGTGAAGAAGGACTTGGTCCGCGCACAGAAAATCTTGGACGATGATCACTATGGTCTGGAAAAGGTCAAAGAACGCATCGTTGAGTATTTGGCTGTGCAGCAACGCTCTTCCAAAATGAAGGGCCCGATCATGTGTTTGGTTGGTCCTCCCGGTGTCGGTAAGACATCGCTTGGTAAATCTGTGGCCAAAGCCACTGGTCGTGAGTTTATTCGCATCTCCCTTGGTGGTGTGCGCGACGAAAGCGAAATTCGTGGTCACCGCCGTACCTATATCGGCTCTATGCCCGGTAAGATCATCCAGGCTTTGAAAAAGGCAAAGACCAGCAATCCGCTGATCTTGTTGGATGAAATCGACAAAATGGGCCAAGATTTCCGCGGCGACCCTGCATCTGCAATGTTGGAAGTGTTGGATCCGGAACAGAACTCTACCTTTGTGGATCATTATCTAGAGGTCGAATATGACCTGTCTGATGTGATGTTCCTAACCACATCCAACAGCTACAACATGCCTGGTCCATTGCTGGACCGCATGGAGATCATTCCGTTGGCAGGTTACACTGAGGACGAAAAGCACGAGATCGCCAAGCAGCACTTGTTGCCAAAACAGACCAAGAACCACGGCCTGAAAAAAGGTGAGTATGAGCTGACTGATGACGGATTAACCGACATCATCCGCTATTACACCCGTGAAGCTGGGGTTCGTAACCTTGAGCGTGAGATTGGCAAAACGGCACGTAAGTCTTTGACTAAGATCATCAAAAAGGAAGAAACCAGCGTCGTTGTTTCTGCTGAGAACATGAACGATTTCTTGGGTGTCAAAAAATACCGCTATGGATTGGCCGAACAGCACGACCAAGTTGGTGTGGTAACTGGTTTGGCATGGACATCCGTTGGTGGTGATCTGTTGCATATCGAGGCGTTGAAATTGCCTGGTAAAGGGCGAATGAAAACGACCGGTAAGCTGGGTGATGTGATGAAGGAGTCGATTGAAGCGGCGTCATCCTATGTGCGCTCGATCAGCCCTAAAATTGGGGTTAAACCAACCAAGTTTGATAAACTTGATATCCACGTTCACGTCCCAGATGGCGCGACGCCGAAAGACGGTCCATCTGCTGGTTTGGCGATGGTGACATCAATCGTGTCTGTGTTGACGGGTATTCCTGTGCGCAAAGACATCGCGATGACAGGTGAGGTTTCGTTGCGTGGAAACGCGATGCCGATTGGTGGCTTGAAAGAAAAGCTGTTGGCCGCGCTGCGCGGTGGGATCAAAACAGTTCTTATTCCCGAAGAGAATGAGAAAGACTTGGCCGAAATTCCAGACAACGTGAAAGAGGGATTGAAGATCATTCCTGTGACGCATGTATCTGAAGTTTTGAAATACGCATTGGTGTCTGAACCTGAATCCATCCACTGGGATGAGGCGGCAGAAGAGGCTGCGGCAGCTGCAGCAGCTGCTGTAACGGCGCCAAGTGCTACTGCGCACTAAGGGCTAAATGATAATAAAAGGGCGGCTCATGTCATGAGCCGCTTTTTTTGCATCTGCTGCTAAGTGTTGTGATTTGTTGCCTAATTTGTGTCATTTCTAGCTTAAGTTAAAAGGAAAGGTGGGTATTCCCGTGTTTTGAGCCTAAACTGTTTCCAATAAAGAAACAGCCATTGCGGCGGGGATGACACTAATGCCGACTAAAAAGTCAAAAACACTAGTAGTACTCGAGCAAACAACAGATCAAGAAAACGCGGTTCAAGCTGCAGTTAAAGCAGTAGTTGAAGCTCCGGTTCCTGCCTCTGCATCACCAGTTGTGGTCGAAGGCCCACAGCCCGTTGTGAGCGGTCCGGTAATGCGCAAAAAGGAATTGATCGACCTAGTTGTTGAACGTTCTGGCTTGAAGAAAAAAGATGCCAAGCCGATTGTCGAAGCAACTTTGGCGATCTTGGGTGAAGCTTTGGCTGAAGCACGTGAATTGAACCTACAGCCACTTGGCAAGGTCAAAGTACGTCGTGAAAAGGTGATGCCAAACGGGCGTGTTTTGGTGACAAAAATCCGTCAGTCTATGGGATCAGAAGGGTCGAGCAGCGACTCTGATGATGCGGCTGACATGCCGGAAGCTGCTGAGTAAGCAATTTCAATTGAGATGAATTAAGCCGCTCCTGCTCGCAGGGGCGGTTTTCTTTTTTGGGCTTACGTGCTTTGAATGAGCACGCGCGAAAAGGAGCCCACAGATGTACCCAGAAATTTATGTATTGCGACACGGCGAAACGTTTTGGAATTCTGAGGGTCGGATGCAAGGTGGCCTTAATTCACCGTTAACACCGCTTGGGAAAGAGCAAGCTGAACGTCAGGCTGCGATTCTGTCCCAGATTGATTTGAATAGATTCGCGATTTTGTGCAGCCCACAGGGCAGGGCATTCGAAACGGCGGCGATTGCTTTGGCCCGTCAGGTCGATAATATTCACACTGATCCGCGTCTACGAGAGATTGAAGTGGGTGAATGGAAGGGGCGTTTGCGGTCTGAGCTCGCGTCCCCAGATGAATTTGAAGAAACCCCTGATGGCGCATTAGAGCTGTATGAGCGGGCTCCGGGCGGCGAGGGGTTTGCCGCACTTGAGGCCCGTTGTATAGAATTTGTATCGTCTTTACAGGGGCCTAGCATATTGGTGACGCATGGAATTACATCCCGCATGTTGCGTTCAACCGTGTTGGGACTTGGGCGGGACGGCATGTCAAAAATGCCCGGTGGGCAGGGTGTTGTGTATCATTTGAAAAATGGTGTGCAAAAACGTCTATCTTAGGCTTGCGTCTCTCTAAACCTTTGTCTAAATACCGCCCTACCGGGTCGTTAGCTCAGTTGGTAGAGCGCTTCGTTTACACCGAAGATGTCGGGAGTTCGAGCCTCTCACGACCCACCACTTACCTCACATTCTAGTTCTACCAACGCATCTTACTTTGCGGTTGTCAGAGTTGGCTATTTATTGCCAGCTTTTCGGTATTGGTTTGGCGACAGCCCCGTTTCGCGACCGAATGCTTTGTAGAACGTCGATTTCGAGTTGAAGCCAACCTCTAACGCTACAGTCAATACGGACGCATCACTTGATTTCAAAAGTAACTTGGATGCTTCGATCCGCCAGTGAGCGACGTAGTCAAAAAATGTCGATCCGATTTGATCGTTCAAAGGTTTGCGATATGTGGTTTGGCAGCGCACCGACATAGCGAGACAGTTTCTGCAACGAAAGATTTGGATCCAGGTACAGAGCATCCTGCATCATAGATTTTTCGATCCGCGCAGCGAGTGATTCCATATGGTCTTTGCTGAGTGCTGAACGCGAGTATTTGTCCGGACTCTCTGCGGTTTCTTTAATATGTGCTGTTGGAGGTGATGTTAATGATGCGAATATATTCAGAAATATCAGCACGCCTGCAGCGAGTAGATAGAAAAGCACTGGTTCGAAGGGTGGGCCTTTCCCAAAGTTTTCGCCGGTAAAGCCAATCGTGCCCGCGGCCCACAAGGCGACAAGAAATCCCATTAACCAGTTAACCCAGCAAAGATCGCGCTGATCTATATTCGAATAGATTGTGAGTAGCGTTTCACGGTAGCTGCGTAAACGCCTTAGAGTTGCGATTAGGTATGCCAACGAAGAGATTGGCCAGAGTAGGATTAGGGCAAAGGCAGTAAAAGCCAGTATATTCGAGGCAATGTCGGTTGGCAGGTCGCCCTCAATCAGCATGGTTCTTTTGTCCTCTAGAGGTAAAAGCCAAAATCCTATTGTTACGATGCACCCAGCCAAAGGTAGAAAGCCGTCGCGCCATTTAAAGGGTATTGGATCAAGCTCGGGTGATTTGGCGACCACATAATAAAAGACGGCGGGCGCAAGTGTTAACAGCATGATCAAAATCGCTGGAAAGTAGACGAGGAATAGAGCTGGGGCAAACGCTGTAATCAATGGTAACGAGAATACCCCTGCAAAGACGCCATACACCAATCTAAGATAAAGGCGGGAAGTTTTACATTCACGACCCACAGCGTTCGATGTTAGGCCAGTAATGGCGATCCCCAAGCAGATACCAGAAAGAACAAGTGTAGCGTCAGTTTGCATATCTAATCGTATGCCAGTTTGCTTGATCTAATCAATCGAACAAGGGTCCGCGCCGTCCCGCGCGGACGACAGTCGGCGATTTAGACATCAGTATGACCAGAGAGGGCCTGATCGATTCAACAATGAAGGAATGACTGATGATCTATTTTGATACGCTGGCACTTGGTGTCCATGTTGCGTTTGGGAGTGTGGCCGTTCTCATGGGCGCAATTGCATTTGCTGTGCGCAAAGGTGGCAAAAGTCATATAAAGGCAGGGCGGGCTTTTGCGATTTGCATGGGATTGTGTTCGGTTTTCGGTGGTGTGATTGGTCTCGTAAAGTTCGAAACATTTTACATCACGTTTCACGCTGGGATCCTTGGAGTAACCTTGGTCACAAGCGGTTGGTTAATGGCGCGGGCACAGCCGCGCGGATCGTGGTTCTTTGCAACGGCATTTGTAAACGTAGCCAATGTTGTTGCACTCGCATGTGTTGGCGCATACGCTATGTCGCAGACTGGCGGTGTGCTGTTCGGTTTTGAGGCGGCGAACTATCTGTTCCTTTGTATGTTAGCGAGTATTGCGTTGATTGGTGATTTGTTTGTTTTGTTGCAAACCGTCCCATCAAAAAAACATCGCGTTTCACAGCATATCCTGCGTATGTGCATCGGCTTCTTTATCGCAGCGGGATCTGCGTTCACTGGTCCGGGCCAAAATGCGTTTCCTGAGATAATCAGGAAATCTGGCATACTTTCGGTTCCTGAGCCGTTGATTTTTGTTCTTATGGTCTTCTGGCTTGTGCGCACATTATTTTGGAATGCGCGCACACCATTATGCTAGGCCTGAGCTGCTGCGTCGGTATCTTCAAATGCTTTGCGCGCGATGCGGAAGCACTCAACCCCTTGTGGGACGCCGCAGTAAATGGCGATGACGTGGATGATCGCGCGAACTTCTTCTTTGGACACGCCGTTGGTGATTGCGCCGTGCAGGTGTAACTCCCATTCATGCATTTTACCCAAGGCACCGATCATCGACAGGTTCATCATCGAACGGGTTTTTGCATCGATGACATCGTCGCCCCAGCCAAAACCCCAACACCATGCAGTCATGGCCTCTTGAAAGGGGCGGGTAAAGTCATCGGCGGCGGCCAAGTTACCTTCGACGTATTCTGCCCCAAGGGTCGATTTTCGCTGCTCTAAACCCTTTAAAAATAGATCTTCGTCAAACGTGCTCATGGCCTGTCCTTTTGAGTGAGTTGTTGGGTTCAGGATATCAGAATAGGGCCAATTGAAAAACCTTCGATTTTGTTGATTTGTCCGCTTGACGCGCCTTACATGTGGACCTATTACAGCCTCAACAATGCTGCGCGGTTGTAGCTCAGTTGGTTAGAGTATCGGCCTGTCACGCCGAGGGTCGCGGGTTCGAGTCCCGTCAACTCCGCCACAAAAAAGGGGCTGTAGCTCAGATGGGAGAGCGTCGCGTTTGCAACGCGGATGTCGGGAGTTCGATCCTCTCCAGCTCCACCAATAAATAAATGGATATGCTCCTGTAGCTCAGTTGGTAGAGCAGCTGATTTGTAATCAGCAG
>DLQI01000048.1:0-27041 GCA_002478745.1 Rhodobacteraceae bacterium UBA7436
CCCACTTCACGCGCCCACAAACCACCCGCATTCACGACATGTTCCGCGTGGATCGTGCCCTTGTCTGTTACTACATCCCATGTGCCATCCGCGCGTTGGTTGGTTTCCATAACCATTGTGTGCGTTTCAATCGTTGCGCCCCTCATACGGGCCGCTTTTGCATAGGCATGAGTGGTGCCCGAAGGGTCCAAATGCCCATCAAGGGGGTCATAAAGTCCGCCAATGATGCCCTCAATATTGGTTACTGGGGCGATTTTCTTGATCTCTTCGGGGCCAACAATTTCTGTCTCAAGCCCCATAAAGCGGTGTTTGGCGCGTTCTGCCAACAGCATGTCAAAGCGATCTTGATTGTCTGCCAACGTCACACCACCCACATGGTGCAGACCACAAGACATGCCTGTGATTTCCTCCAACTCTTTGTAAAGATTGATGGTATAACCCTGCAACGCGGCCATATTGGTGTCACCGTTCAGCGTATGAAACCCACCCGCCGCATGCCATGTGGACCCAGACGTCAACTCAGAGCGTTCCAACAGCATCACATCCGACCATCCCAATTTCGTCAGGTGGTACAAAACAGACGCGCCAACCACGCCGCCTCCAATCACTGCAACACGTGTTGTGGTCTTCATGGGGCGCACTCCTTAGCTAGATATTACCTTCAGATTGGATTTCGCTGTCCTGTCTGGCTGGTCGAATAGCGACAAATATTGTCGCCTTGGTGCAATCAAACGATATTCAAGCTGCGAAGATCAAGGGTAACGAAACCTTATTTCAGGGCGGTGTCCAAATGCGTACCCATGCACAAGCAGTCGTTATCGGTGGCGGAGTAATCGGATGTTCGATCCTGTATCACCTTACCAAACTGGGCTGGAAGGACGTGGTCCTGATTGAGCGGGATGAACTTACCTCGGGCTCTACGTGGCACGCGGCCGCCAATATCCACGGGCTGCACGACAGCACCAACATCAGTCGTATTCAGCACTATACGATGGGGCTGTATAAGGAGCTTGAGCAGGAAACAGGCCAAGGCTGTGGCGTGTTTCAACCGGGGTCTTTGTACCTTGCCCAAACGATTGAGCGTGAACACCAGCTGCGTCTGCAAGCAGCCAAAGCGAAACTGTATGGGATGAACTTTCACGAGGTTGATCGCAACGAGGCAGAGCGCCTGCACCCGTTGGTCGATTTTGACGGCATCCGTTGCATCATGTGGGAACCGGATGGCGGTAATGTCGATCCTTCAGGTGTGACACAGGCCTACGCGACAGGTGCGCGTCAAAACGGAGCTGAAATCATGCGGTTCAATCCTGTGCTGGGAACAGAGCAACAGCGAGATGGCACATGGATTGTGCGCACGGAAAAAGGCGATATCTCAACACCTTGGGTGATCAATGCCGCAGGGCTGTGGGGGCGCGAAGTGGCGGCCCTTGCGGGTATTGACCTGCCCTTGCAGCCCACAGAACACCAGTATTTCGTAACTGAAACCATCCCTGAGATTGCGGCGATGGACAAACGGCTGCCATCCGTGGCGGACCGCGACGGCGAATATTACCTGCGCCAAGAAGGTCAGGGGCTATTGATTGGTGCCTATGAGAAGAACATGAAGTTCTGGGCCGAAGACGGCACGCCGTTGGATTTCGCCCATGACCTGTTTGACGATGATCTGGAACGGATCGAAGAAAACATGCTGCGTGCGATTGATCGTGTCCCAGTGGTTGGAACCGCAGGGGTCAAACGGGTCATCAATGGCCCGATGATTTGGTCGCCCGACAGCAATGTCCTGCTTGGCCCTGTGCCAGAGAAAAAGGGCTATTTCTGCTGTAACGGCATCATTCCAGGCTTTAGCCAATCAGGCGGCATGGGCCTGATGGTGGCGCAATGGATCATTGAGGGCGAAATGCAATACGATATGTTCCCATGGGACATGGCGCGTTTCGGCAGTTGGGCGACGGACGGTGCAAAGGGCAAGGCCTTCACCAAAGAACGGGTGCGCGACCAATATGCCAACCGTTTCAAAATACACTTTCCGAACGAGGAACGCAGTGCAGGGCGCGCCGTGCGCACACGCCCCGTGTATCAGCGCCAAAAAGACATGGGCGCCGTTATGGGCCTGAACTTTGGCTGGGAACACCCGCTGTGGTTCGCAGATGCACCTGACACCAAAGACACCGATGGGTTCACCCGCCAAAACTGGTGGGAGCCTGTGGGCGAGGAATGTAAGATGCTACGCGCCAACGCGGGCATCATCGACATCTCGAATTTCGCCAAATACCGCTGCAAAGGGGCAGGGGCGGCGGATTGGCTGAACAGAGTCTTTGCCAACAACATGCCCAAATCCATCGGGCGGTCCTGCCTTACGCCGTTGATCGGAAAACGCGGCGGCATCGCGGGTGATTTCACCGTGACACGATTGGCTGAGGACGAGTTTTGGATCATCGGATCAGGCATGGCCGAACGCTATCACAGACGCTTCTTCAACGAGGTGGCATTGCCGACGGGAACCACGTTCACCTCTGAAACCGAAGCGATGTGCGGGTTCAATGTGGCGGGCCCCCAAAGCCGCGCCATGCTGCAAAGCATGACCAACACGTCCTTTGCGACAGATGATTTCCCCTTCATGCGCTCGAAATGGATCGAACTGGCGGGGGTCAAAGTGCTGGCGCTGCGGGTTTCCTTTACCGGTGATCTGGGTTGGGAATTGCACTGCGCAACCGCAGATCAAGATCGCCTTTACGCCGCCTTGTTAGAGACAGGCAAAGCGTTCGGCGCAGGCCCTGTTGGCAGCCGCGCCTTGATGAGTTTACGGATCGAAAAAGGGTACGGGTCATGGAGCCGCGAATACTCGCCCGAATACTGGCCCCAAGAGGTGGGCTTGGATCGCCTGTGCAAAATGGACAAGGATTTCCTGAACAAAGCAGCGTTGGCTGAGACAATGGGCAACCCCGCGCGCGAACACATGGTGATCCTATCGCTGGACGCTGCCCAAACCGATGCGTCAAACGCCGACGCAACAGGGGGCGAACCGATCTTTAAAGACGGCAAAGGCATCGGGCGTGTGACATCAGGGGCCTATAGCTACAGCGTCGGACAATCCCTCGCGCTTGGGTTCGTATCAGGCGCGGTTGCTGGGGACGAGGTCGAGGTGATGGTTTTGGGCGTGGCGCACAAAGCTGTGATATTGGCAGAGCCACTGTTTGACGCGAGCGGGGAGATTTTGCGAGGGTGAGGGTTGGATGTCCACAATGCGGACTTTACCGACCTTCGCCGCAGCTGCGCCAACGTCTGCTTTCCTGATTGCAATTAATGAATTGCGATCTGCCAGCTTCGTTGTTTGAACGAGTAAGACAGCAAGTTTTTTTCAGGATCGCTTTCCTCAGTGATTGCAACGTCGCGTTCCAATGCCAAGCTAAGCTTACTGCAGAAATCCAAGACCTTATCGAGAGATGCTTGAGACCCTATCTCGCGTGGATCAAGGTCCAGCTCTATCTCCTCGGAGGTATGGAAGTGGGCGTTTGCTACAGGTCCGCCGAGATCAACCTTCATGCAGTGCGCGTATTCTTTGCTAACCAGCAACTTGGTAGCGGAAGTTGGAAGTAAGGCGTCTTCTCCGTCGCTCTGGTAGGAAACGTCGCCAAGTTTGAACGATAGGCTGATCAACTTGTCCCAATCTGAGACCGATGTCTCACGGACGAGGATGTCACGAAGTGAACCATCAACTTCAAAGATCTGAGAGACATCGTGCCATAGCATGGGATCACCTTAATTTATTTTTCGGAAGTCTTACACCCAAACAGCCAACATTCACAAACCCCGCAGCATTCGGTAATTCGGGCTCTAAGCGGCCATTACCTCACTTCATACCCCTTCCTAAAACTCCACGGTTACAATCCTGCCAAAAACCCTCTATGACCCCTGCAACTCGTGAAGGGACATGAAATGCCTAAATCCAAAAAACCACGCGTCAAACGCGCTGATGCAAATCCTGTGAAAAAGCCTGCGGCTTATCAGGGGCTGCACAATGTTGCGCGCCAAGAGGGCTCGCACCCGAACAAGGCCGGCAAAAAAGCCGTCAACAAGGGCGCTTAATCTGGCGTGACCGTAGGGCGGGGTTTACCCCGCCACCGCGTCCCAGATGTCCAAACCTTACCCAACAGTTAATGGCCCTGCGCAAAGGTTAACGCGCAAGTATTCGTTACCAAGGGGTTAAAGCCGCAAAAGCGCAAAACTGTACAATTCACTGCCCAATCTGCACAGTTGCACCGTATTCCTATAAAATTCCGCGTTTTGAGCGCCCCAAACTGTACAGATGTGGGGCCGTACTGTGCAATTGTGCGTGCAAACGCCACCGAACGGGGCGTTAACCGTCAGCCTATAGGGGGCGGATTTTCAGCTCTGTGATCCGATTGCCTTCGCGTTCTATCACCTCAAAACGGAAGCCGTGGAACGAGAACACCTGACCCACAGTTGGGATCATTTGCGCCTCGTGAATGACCAATCCCGCGATGGTGTTTGCCTCTTCATCCGGCAGGTTCCAATCGTTGGCGCGGTTCAGGTCGCGGATGGTTGTGGCACCGTCCACCATGAATTCACCATCACCCGTGGCTGTTACCTGATGCTCTGTCTCTGCATCAAATTCGTCCGTGATTTCACCAACGATTTCTTCCAAGATGTCTTCCAAAGTGATCAACCCTTGAAGGCTGCCATATTCATCAACCACCAGCGCAAAATGCGAACGATTGCGCAAGAACTGGCGCATTTGATCGTCAAGTGTTGTCGTCTCAGGCACAAAGTACGGAGGCACAGCCACTTCGGAAACATCGAATGTTTTCAATGCACTGTCTTCATCTTTTGTGTCGCCAATTGCCTTGTAGATCGCACGCAAAAGGTCTTTGGAGTGGATCACACCGATAATGTTTTCTGGATCATCTTGATAGACTGGCAGGCGCGTATGTGGGGATGTGATGCATTGCTGAAGGATGACATCAGGTGCATCCCCAAGGTTCACCATTTCAATGTCAGAACGGTGCAACATGATCTCTTCAACCACGCGTTCGCCCAAATCCAAAGCTCCCAAAATCCGGTCGCGATCTTCCTTTTCCACGACGCCTTCAGAGTGACCAAGTTGCAGGGCTCCCGCGATCTCTTCACGTACAGCCAGAAGGTGGCTGTCGGGGTCCACACGCACACCAAACACGCGCAAAACACCACGCACAAGGAAACGAACGGCGGCGACGATTGGCGAGAAAACTTTAATTATCAATGCAATAGGGCCAGAAACCTTAGCAGACATGGTTTCCGCATGGATGATCGCATAGGTCTTTGGCAGCACCTCTGCAAAGATCAAAACCAGCAATGTCATCACACCTGTCGCGATCAAAACGCCGCTTTCCCCGAAAGCGCGCAGGAAGATGCCAGTGGCCAAAGACGTCGCAAGGATATTCACAAGGTTGTTGCCCAACAAGACAGAGCCGATCAGGCGCTCATTGTCTTCAGTGATGCGCAGGGCACGCTGTGCACCGACGGACCCTTTATCGGCCTGAGCGCGCAACTTTCCGCGAGACGCGGCTGTTAGGGCCGTCTCTGAACCTGAGAAAAATCCAGATAAAACAAGGAGTAACAAGATCACGCCGCAGGTGATCCAGAACGCGCTGTCTAGGGATGCCAATGTTTCCGTCATTTGTGAGTATATCCTTTAGCTATAATAGGTTATGGGGTGGCCGCTCAGTTCATTCAAGGCCAACCGAAGCAGAGGGCATAAAATGCGACATGAACACATCGGAATTTTGGATGGTCCTATCCTTGCCTTTGGTGGCCCGTATTCAAATGCACAGGCGACTAAGGCATTGTTTACACGGGCGAAACAACTTGGGGTCGCACGTGAAAACGTGATCTGTACAGGCGATGTTGTTGCTTATTGTGGTGCACCTTTGGCAACCGTTGAAATGGTACGGGACTCTGGCTGTGCTGTTGTCGCTGGCAATTGCGAAATCCAACTGGCTGCTGGCGCGATGGACTGCGGCTGTGGGTTTGAGGACGGCACTGCGTGCGATCTGTTGTCCGCGGGTTGGTTTGCCTACGCCAGCAAACATGTCCCGAATTCTGATTGCGAGTGGATGGGCCAATGTCCTGATATCATTAGCTTTGATCACTGCGGGGCGTGGTACGCGGTAATCCACGGTGGTTTCACGGATGTGGCGCGGTTCATCTGGTCCACCTCTGATGACGCAGTGTTTGGCGAGGAATGGGCGGCTGTTGAAGCCGCGATTGGTCCCGTCGATCACATCATTTCAGGCCACAGCGGAATCCCATTTGTACGCGAAACAACCAATGGGCGTTGGATCAACGCAGGCGTGATCGGGATGCCGCCACATGATCAACGACAATCCACACGCTATGCGATGATCGAAGACGGTGCGGTTTCGATTTGCGAACTTGAGTATGATGTTGAGGGTGCCGTCGCAGATATGCAGCAGGCAGGATTGATCCAAGGCTATGATAAGTCCTTGGTTTCAGGTGTTTGGCCGTCCGAGGACGTGTTGCCTCAGGACTTGCGTTTGTCGTTTTGAGTAAGCGGATGATGCTCTAACACCAACTCGGTCAAACGTTCATCTAGCACATGGGTGTAGATTTCTGTGGTCGCGACATCCGCATGCCCCAACATCGCTTGGATAGATCGCAGATCCGCACCACCTGCCAACAGGTGGGTCGCAAAAGCGTGGCGTAATGTATGAGGTGTCACCTTGCTGGGTATGACGCCTCCGGCAACGGCTAACTCCTTGATCAACAGATAAAATCGGTGACGCGTCAGATATCCTGCAACCCCGCGCGAAGGGAACAGATATTTGGAAGCTGCCTTGCCCTTAGACTTTGCCAAATCATCCGCCGCATCGCGAATGGGTAGCCATGCAACAAGCGCTTCGCGGGCAGGCGGGGATAGCGGTACAATTCGCTCTTTTCCCCCTTTACCAAGGATCAAAAGAATCCGCGGATCGCCGCGTGCTGCAGACACTGGCAAGCTGACCAATTCGGTCACACGCATACCTGTAGCGTAGAGTAGTTCCATCAAACAGGTGTTGCGAAGTGTATCGCGGCCAAGGGTACGCGCGGCAGCTAAAAGACGATCAACCTCTTCGATATCAAGGGTTTTTGGTAATTTTTTATCAAGGCCTGGCCCGGCAATTTGAATGGCTGGATTGTCTTCGCGCCAACCTTCTTCAAATGCAAAACGGTAGATTTGATTGATTGAGGACAGGCGGCGGGCCCGTGTTGATTTGGCCAAACCTTGGGCATCGCAATATATCAAATAATGTTCGACGTCGTCTTGGGATGCGATAAGAAAATCGACAGATTTGCGGGCCAGCCATGCCTCAAAATCTTTTAGGTCGCGGCCATAGGCCAGTAACGTGTTGTTTGCCGCGCCCAGCTCAGCCGCTTGGGCCTCTAGAAATGTTGATATCCATTGGCTCATCTGGCCGGTGTCGCGATCAATATTTGTAGAGCAGCGCGGCGTGCGACGTCCTCTAACCCAAACGCGCGCAATGTCCCCAAAGCGGCGCTAAGTTGACCCATATCGCCGTCGCTGCCGGATTGAAGCATTGTGAGTGTGTTGAGCAATGCATGGCCCAGTTCACTATTTTTAGCTTGTTGCAGCAAGGTTGGGTCCGCTGAATCGGAGGAGAAACCGCGTTTTATTGCTATTTTTAGGGGACTGTCCGCGGTGATTGCGCTTACGTCACCTAGTGCAACCGCCGTGCGGAATGGATGCCTATCTGCCGCATCAGGGAAAGTCGCCGCAGCACTTTCATATAGGGAACTGTACTGGATAATATCGAGGGCATCATCATGTACTTGCGGTGGTAGTTCGGTTTTCAATACGCTTTCTGCGAAAAGGGTCGCGAATGGGGCGGCTAGGTTGGCTGCTTGCATGCGCGACCATGCGGTGGGCATGGTTTTGGCAATAGCAGCTGCGCTTCGAGTGTTCAGCGCGGTTTCGAACCGCTGAACAGCTGCGACATGGTCCCAGATGCCGCCGGAGGCTGCGGGGCTGCGTTGTGAGTATATCCCCAGCAAGCGATTTGCTGGCAATGCACCAGATTGCGCGAGCCGCTCGGCACCTTCGATTTGGGTTTTCCATCCGGCAATATCACGCAGATCAGCATTGGCATATGCCAGTGGCCAACTGCGGGTTGTTATGGGCTGACCTAAGGCTTCGTGCATCCGAAACAAAAGGGGGCTTGGCGTGGTCGGGCGTGGAAGCGGTGCGTCGCCTTCAAACAGGTCAGGGTCCAAGAACCGCTCAAGAACAGCAGCTTGATCTGGTGTAACCGTGCCCAATGTTCGCGCTGTGCCAAAAAGCAATGCGGCGGTGTTCCAGTCGCCCGACCGGGCGGCGCAAAAAATGCGATAAGCGAAATCGGGGGCTAAAAACGGAGTGGCATTGATCAATGCACAGCTTGCGGTTTCAGTCTCATTTAACAAGGACGCATCGATAAAGCGCTGTGCGATCTCTGGGTTCTTCGACGGTCCAATTTGTTCAATCAAAGCAAGTGCTGGATCAAGTGCGCCAGCTTTTACAAGTGCGTCGACGCGGGCCAAATCAAACTCGGCGGCTTTACCGCTTGCAGGATCAGCGACTGCCAATAGCAGGGTGAATAGGGTCGCTTGCGCTGCAGGCAACGTCAAAGTTGGCATATTCGCCAAAGTTTGTGCCAGCATCGCCGCGTCAGACTTGGCCCAAAGGTTTGTAGGTAAACCGGAAACGGTTGAGGGCACTAAGCCAATGATTTGCGCTGTCGGGCCATCCAAGGTTGTGACGGTTACACCGGGGAGGGTCGCGCCGTTGCTGACTTCGGGTTCATCTGGCGCCAATTGGATGGGTGCGGACTGTGGAATGCTGTCCAGCCAATCGATCGCAGACAGCGGACGTTCTGTAACAGTGTTCTGCGCCAAAGCGCTGCTGCCGCAGGTCGCCGCAATCAATACGGCCTGACAAAAGAGCTTAGTCTGCATTCAGGATCAATGGTTGGCGGACTTCAACTTGGGGTGCTGAGAAATCAGCACCAAAAAACGGACCAACATATGCGTAGCCGACCAGCCCAATGAACGCTAGAATAGCGATCATAAACAACAGCTTGATCAGTTTGCCCATGGGTTCATTTGCCTTTTTAGATTCTTACTTTTCATAACTTATATATGGCCTTTCCGACAATATCACGTCATTCAGTGGAATATGAACGAAATTGAGCAAACGATGGCCGATATGCCAAATCCGAATGTCCGTTACACGTTGTTAAAGACGGTTGTGATGGTCGGAATGATGGGGGCTGGCAAGACGGCTGTTGGGCGTGCCTTGGCCCAACGGTTGGGCGTTGCCTTTTTGGACAGTGACGCAGAAATCGAAGTTGCAGCCAATCGCAGCGTGCCAGAAATCTTTGAACGCGACGGTGAAGCCTTTTTTCGCAGCAGAGAAACACAGATCATTGAGCGTTTGTTGATCGAAAAACGATGTATCCTATCGACGGGTGGCGGAGCGTTTTTGAGTGAGAAAAACCGTACAAATATTTCGGCGCAAGGCATCTCTGTTTGGCTCAACGCCGATCTTGAGTTATTGTGGAGCCGCGTACGCAGCAAAGACACGCGCCCATTGCTACGCACCGATGATCCTCGGGGCACGTTGAAAAATATATACGATCAACGGGTTCCTATCTATTCCTTAGCAGACCTAACTGTGGGCTCTGCTCCTGAGTATTCAATTGAAGATATGGTGGATCAAGTGATTGACGCATTAGTTGCCCGCAATGATATTTTGGAGGTTCACAATGCGTGATATCGTTTCTGTAAATTTGCCGGGTCGTGAATATGATATCCACATCGGTCCGGGCCTTCTGCAAGATGCGGGAACGCTGATCGCGCCGTTGTTAAGTCAGCCACGCGTACGTGTCATCACAGATGAAACTGTTGGTGCGCTGCATTTGGAAACATTGCGTTCAGGGTTGGCGAGTGCTGGTATCGCGATGGAATCCTTGGCGTTGAAACCGGGTGAGGGGACCAAGAATTGGGAGAACCTAAGCACCTGCGTTGAATGGCTGCTGGACCAAAAAGTCGAACGGCGCGATGTGGCTGTAGCCTTCGGTGGTGGTGTCATTGGTGATTTGGTTGGATTTGCCGCCGCAATCTTACGCCGCGGTGTACGGTTCGTACAAATTCCTACGTCGCTTTTGGCGCAGGTCGACAGCTCTGTGGGTGGCAAAACCGGTATCAACACCCGTCACGGTAAGAACCTTGTTGGATCGTTTCACCAACCTAGCCTTGTTCTGGCAGATATTGATGTCCTTGGAACGCTGACACCGCGTGATTTTCTGGCGGGCTGTGGTGAAGTCGTCAAATACGGTTTGCTTGGGGATGCCGAGTTCTTTGAGTGGCTTGAGGGAAATGGCCCTAAAATGGCGGCTGGCGATGTTGCGGCCCGTGTGCATGCTGTGCGCCGCTCGGTTGAGATGAAAGCGGAGATTGTAACGCGAGATGAGACCGAGCAAGGGGATCGTGCGCTTTTGAACCTTGGCCACACATTCTGTCATGCCCTTGAGGCAGCAACAGGCTACTCTGATCGTCTGTTGCATGGCGAAGGCGTTGCTATCGGTTGTGCGTTAGCGTTTGAGGTCTCTTCCAAGATGGGACTGTGTTCCCAGGAAGACCCAAGTCGTTTGCGGGCGTTCCTAAAGGATATGGGTATGAAAACGGATCTCTCAGACATCGATGGTGATCTGCCCAGTGCTGAAGCTTTGGTTGAGCTGATGGGGCAGGACAAAAAGGTTCTGGACGGTCAGCTAAGATTTATTCTGACGCGCGGCATTGGGACATCCTTTGTCACCAGTGATGTGTCGCGGGATTTGATCGTTGAAGTGTTGGAAGATGCGCTAAAGCCTTAATTCTATTAATTTGGTCTCGATACAAAACGAAATAGCGGGGCTCAAATGAATGAGCCCCGCTATTTTTTGTCGTGCTAAACGCGCAATTACGCGCAGTGGTTTAGAACGGAATTTCGTCGTCTAGATCACGTGACGGAGCAGGGGCGCCAGAGCCACCACCAGAATTGCCGCCACCGTAGCCGCCGCCGTTATCAGATGGACCTGAATCATAGCCCATTGATCCGCCACCACCGCCACCGCCGTAGTTGCCTCCGCCGCCACCTTCGCTGCGGCCGTCTAGCATTGTCAAAGTACCGCCAAAGCCCTGCAGAACAACTTCGGTGCTGTATTTGTCAACGCCAGCTTGATCTTGCCATTTACGGGTCTGAAGTTGGCCCTCGATGTAAACTTTGCTGCCCTTCTTGAGGTATTGCTCAGCGATGCGCACAAGCCCTTCTTGGAAGATAGCGACAGAGTGCCATTCAGTTTTTTCTTTGCGCTCGCCCGTGTTGCGGTCTTTCCACGTCTCAGACGTTGCAATGCGAAGGTTGCAAACTTTGCCACCGTTTTGGAATGAACGCACTTCTGGGTCGCGACCCAAATTGCCAATTAGGATTACTTTGTTCACTGAGCCAGCCATGGCATCCCCCGTTTATAAAATCTTTTGACGCTGCACATACTAATCGCAAATACGAATCCGGAGCACATCAATTTCAGAGACCCTATACCGACAGCGCTTTGGTTAAAACATCGTAAAACATGATCCATGACGGCTAATTTGATCAGATCATTGGTTTGATCGTTAAAAGTGTCTATATTGCGCGTGAGGCAGATGTCGTGGGGCTAAGACAGAATGCGCATAGGTATAGTTGTAACGATTGTTTTATCGTTTGTGGGCGAGGCTGCTTTGGCGGATGGTTTCTCATCCAGAAACCGTAAATCGCTGTTTTCTTCGCAAACTAAGATTTTGGATAATCGCGCATCAAAGCAATACAGCAAGTCAGTACGTTTAAAGCCAGCGAACGTGAATACACCGTCAAAATGGGCTGATGAAACCTCCCAGCGTTTCAGCGGAAAATATAAGGGCCAGTTCCTTCCAGTAGCACGTGCAGCTGCGCGACGTCATGGCATTCCCGAAGACTTGTTTCTGCGTTTGATCCAACAAGAAAGCAATTGGAACCCAACGGCGAAATCCCATGCCGGAGCCTATGGATTGGCGCAACTGATACCGTCAACCGCCCGCTATCTTGGCGTGGATATCCGTGACCCATATCAAAACGTCGACGGTGGTGCGCGCTATCTTAAAGAACAATATCGTACGTTTGGATCATGGCGTTTGGCGTTGGCTGCCTACAACGCAGGGCCGGGTGCCGTCAAAAAATATGGTGGCGTTCCGCCATTCAAAGAGACGCGCAACTATGTAAAAGTGATCTGGGGTAGCTAAGCTTCGTCTTCATTTGGCCTTTCACTGTTCAACTTTTTGCCATTTTTTCACGTAATAGGTGTCTTGTATTTTATGAGGGCACCATATGTCAGTTTCATCGACCAGTTTTTCAGATCGCTTAACCCGTTTAGATAACAATTCCGTAAAATTGTATGCGGGTAATGAAACACCTCAAGAATATGAGCCTGGCAAGCTGATCTGCGCGATGCCAAAGGTCAAAAAGGCCTATTGGACGTCGATCATTATTGGTGCGATTTTTGGCGCTGTTGCAGGACACTTGTTTAAAACGAATGTCGGGATTGAGATGTTCTTTTCCCAACCTCTGCTCGTTGTGTTCGCAATCGTCAAAGCCAACCAAATGACTGCGGGCATTTGCCTTGCGATGTTAGCAGGACCCGTCTGTGCGCTTGCGTTTCAGTTGTTCAGCCGTACCAAAACCCGCTTGGCTCAATTTTGGTGGTCATATGTTGCCGGTTCAATCGCAGCAAACGCGACGGCGTGGTATTACTTTTACCTCACCATGACAGCCTAGTTCACTCGGCTGCAATTTTAATCACCGCTTCCATGCCTGCCAATTCTTCGTCGCTTAGATGGCACTTAACCTGATGCCCCGCTGCGATTTCACGGACTGGCGGAATTTCAGTGTCACATAGTCCACCTGAAACTTTTGATTTCCAACCACAGCGCGTTTGGAATGGGCAACCCGGTGGTGGGTTCATGGCAGACGGAATGTCACCTTCAAGTACGATATGTTTCTTGATCACCGAAGTGTCGGCAATTGGAACGGCTGACAATAACGCTTCTGTGTAAGGGTGGTAGGGTGGTGAAAATACCTGATCTGTGGTGCCAAGTTCAACGACATGTCCCAGATACATTACCATCACGCGGTCAGATAGATATCGTACAATCGACAAGTCGTGGCTGATAAACAGCAAGGTGGTTTTGTGTTCGCGTTGGATATCCATCAACAGATCAGTGACGGCGGCCTGAACGGATACATCCAGTGCGGAAACGGGTTCATCTGCGACAACTATGCGTGCGTCACCTGCAAATGCACGGGCAATTCCGACGCGTTGTTTCTGACCGCCAGACAGTTGGCGCGGCATGCGATCTGCGAATTCGCGCGGCAGCTTTACCAAATCAAGCAATTCTAACATGCGTGTGCGGCGTTCCGCTTCGCTGTTGCCGACTTTGAAGATTTCAAGCGCGCGGATGATTTGGCTGCCAATTGTCATGGACGGATTCAGTGTATCAAACGGGTTTTGGAATACCATCTGAACATCAGCAACCGTTTTGGTATCGCGATCTTCGATTGCGGTGTTTTGGACGGCTTTATTGTCCAACAAGATTTCGCCGCCGGTTGCAGTTTCTAACCCCATAAGAACCTTTGCAAATGTGGACTTGCCACAGCCAGATTCACCAACAATCGCTAACGTTTCGGATTCACGCGCTTCAAAAGACAGTGTTTCATTGGCTTTGACGACCTTCTTGTTGCCACCACCAAAGATGGCATTTGCAGCGACCTCATAGTGTTTTTTAAGGTTATCGATTTTCAGAACAACATCGCCAATCGCGCCTTTTTCTTTTTTATCCGCCGCAATCAAAGGGGCGTCCCAATCGATCTCTGCAAACTTTAGGCAACGGCTTTCGTGGCGATCACCGTGTTCGACATGGGCCATTGGAATCGCTTTGCTGGAGTTACAGCGGCCCTCCTCAAAATAGTCGCAGCGCGGCCCAAAATTACATCCCTTTGGGCGCTCGTGGGGCAGGGGGAAGTTCCCGGGGATTGCTACGAGCGGACGAGAATTCTTGTCTGCACCCGGCAATGGGATCGAACGAAACAACGCTTGGGTATATGGATGCTGCATTTTGTCGAAGACGTCTTCGATACGGCCTGTCTCAACGGCCTCACCTGAATACATCACGCATATGCGGTCACAGGTTTCTAGGACAAGGCCAAGGTTGTGACTGATGAACAGCATGGATGTGCCGTATTTCTTTCCCAAATCTTTGACCAGTTCCACAACAGCGGCCTCAACCGTCACGTCTAGGGCCGTTGTCGGTTCGTCCAAGATCAAAAGGGATGGCTCAGACATCAAAGCCATTGCAATGACGATACGCTGCTGTTGACCACCAGACAGCTGGTGGGGGAATGAATTGAGGATACGTTCAGGGTCAGGCAGCTTAACATCTGTGACAACCTGCAACGCGCGCTTATAGGCGTCTGTTTCAGACATATCCTGATGGATCATTGGCACTTCCATCAGCTGTTTACCGATCCGCATCGCTGGGTTCAGTGATGCCATTGGTTCTTGATAGATCATCGCGATCTCACAACCGCGAATGTTACGTAACTCTTCCATCGTCATTTGGCATAAATCTTGACCTTTAAACTTGATTGTACCGCCAACGACGCGACCATTTTTGCCCAAATCCTGCATGACGCCAAGGGCCACGGTGGACTTACCACATCCACTTTCACCAACCAGTCCAACGGCCTCGCCGGGCTGAACAGTCACTGAGAAATCCATAACCGCTGGGATCTCGCGCAGTCGCGTGAAAAACGAGATCGATAGGTTTTCTATCTCAAGGATAGGTCCATCATAGTCTTGCGTCGTCATTGTCGTCATCTCCCTGTTCGGAGGTTAAGCCGGTATCAAATGCCTGACTTCGGTGTTCATAGGTATCGGTGAGGGCGCAACACGCCCTCAGTACTAGTCGCGCAATGATTCCTCACGTAGGCCGTCAGCCAATAGGTTTAGGCCTAACACCAGGGTCAGCAATGAAACCGCTGGCGGTAAGAGGGGATGCACATATGCGCGGATCAGAGTGCGACCGGTGTTGATCGTTGTGCCCCAGTCAGGACTTTCTGATTCCAACCCAAGTCCGAAGAACCCTAAGGTACCGAGTAGGATCGTTGTGTAGCCAATGCGCAGGCAGAAATCGACGATCAGTGGGCCACGTGCGTTTGGCAAGATCTCCCAAAGCATAATGTACCAGGGACCTTCACCTCGGGTTTGCGCCGCCGCAACGTAGTCACGCGTTTTGATGTCGAGGGCGAGGCCACGAACAATACGGAAAACAGTAGGGGCGTTCACAAAGACCACAGATACAAACACGACCAAGATGCTTGGATCCATATCGTAAAAATCCAAGAACTCTGGCAGGCCCCAAATGTTGTATTCCTTGGTTGAAATAATGTTGCCGTTGTTGCTGATCAACGCGAGGTAAATCCAAGCCAACGCGCCTAGAACTACAATCAAAAGCGGTGTGCGTACCTTTGGTTGAGTGTGATAACGCGAGTTCAGTAGCACCCCAAAGAAGATCACAGGAAACACGAACAATACGGCTGCCATATAGTTTGGAATACCTGTCGCGACGATCTCTGGTGTGACCAGAAGGTAGAACAACAGGATGACAGGGAAGGCGAGGATAAGGTTCGCAACAAAAGATAGAAACGTATCCAAGCGTCCGCCGTAGTATCCTGCTGGAAGGCCTAGTGTGATGCCGACCATGAAGGCGAAGATGGTGGCGAATGGCGCAATCAGAACCACTGTCCATGCACCTTTGAACAAGCGGCTGAACACGTCGCGTGCAAGGTTGTCACCACCAAGTAGATACCACTGAAATTCATCGTCTTCGGCACCCCGTAGTGGCGTGCCGGGTAGTTTGTTCTTCATGCCAGATGCTTGGCTCAGTGAGTCATGGGTGATGATCATGTCAAAGACACCGCCCATGACGCCGGCCAAGACCCAGAACAAGACAAGGGCAAAGCCGATCATACCAACAGTGCTATCAAACAATTTGCCATAGAGGCCCAAACTGCGTTTGAACTTGATCGAGGCCACAAAAACCAAAACCATACCGACCCAGACAGGGGTAAGCTGTTGTGCCATGCCACCAAAAATACCTGCGTTGGTTCCCATGATGATTCCAGCCAGCAGATAGACCATTACAATCGCCAATATGGCAGCAAAAGCTACTTTGACTGCAAAGCTAATCAGCCCACCTATACCCGCACTGGTTGCGGCGGTACCATCTGACCTGATGTGGATTGTCTGTTCTTTTGCAAACAGAGAGGTGATGATTTGGACAACGACCATGATGGCAAAGACGCCAACAGCCAGTCCAAAAAAGAGGTTTAGAAAGCTAAGGCTTCCGGTCCATGTCAATGGTTCCATTGTCTCGACCCTCCCTTAAGAAATGCGAATGCGTGGGTTCAAGAAGACGTAACCGATGTCAGAAATCAGTTGGGTCAACAAAACCAAGATGACGGAGACGACCGAGATGGCCATGAGCAGTTCGATGTCGTTTCCACGTGCCGCTTCAACCAACAAACGACCAAAGCCATCGTAGGCGAACAGATATTCAACGATTACAACGCCATTCAATAACCACGGCACTTGCAGCATGATGACCGTGAATGGAGCGATCAACGCATTGCGAAGGGCATGTTTCATAACGACATTGCGAAAGCTAACGCCCTTTAGGCGTGCTGTGCGGATATATTGTGCCGTCATGACTTCAGCCATCGATGCACGGGTCATGCGTGCGATATAACCCATCCCGTAAAGGGAAATGGTCAATACGGGCAAAAAGAAATTCCTGAAGGTCGCGTCATCAACAGCCTTCTTCGCAGAGCCTAAGAACAGCGTCTTGGTGTCGATCCACCCCCAATCCGCAAGTATCGGGGATATTCCAAATTTGGAGGAGGCAAGAAGGGCGATAAATATGACGCCGGATACGTATTCTGGGGTCGCGGTCGAGGCGATAGAAAACGTCGACAGTGTACGGTCCAAGTTTGAGCCTTCACGCATCCCAGCCAGAATGCCAACAATCAAAGCCATTGGAACCATCAGCAATAAAACAAAGCCCATCAGTTTACCAGTCGCGGATAGGCGCTTGGCGACCAGTGCATCGACATCGGTCTTAAATACCGAAGAATAACCCCAGAACCCTTGTAACACCCCACAGAACCGTGCCCGGTCTTCAACAGGTGTTGCAGCTAAGAAGCAGCGGCCAGTTACGACTGTTTGGCCATCATTATCTGTCTTTTCGTTGGTCCAGCCCGGCACAACGCCAACCCATTGCCCAAATTTATAGGGAAGCGGCGCTAAATAGCCCCGATCTGACAGCCAGCTGTTAACGGCCTCGTCGGACATGCGAAAGTTGCCTTGCGTTTTTGCAAGTTTCTCAAGGTTGGGGGTTAAGTTAGTCATGAAAAAGACGATGAACGTTAGGCATAATGCCGTCAGCAACATCTGTCCCAGACGTCTGATGATAAAGGTTCCCATGGATGCCCCTGTTGGTAGGCTGATAATTAGAATTGGCGGCTTTTGCAGCTCTTGCCAACTTTTTGCGCTGTCATTGGTGCAGCCTTAGACTCCCGTACTAAATTCCCCCTTTGCGTTTGCCGAGTTGATGTTGATCACCATTTTGCGGCCTGAACGCATTTGCTATAAGGTATCAGGCTACAGATATTGGCACAGGTCAATCCATCACGTTCAAAAAAGTCATTTTGAACACGGCATTGGCGTTTTGCGAAGTGATTAACTTCTTTTAGCCGCTTTGGCGTATTTGCGTGGGTGTTTGGCCGGTATGTTGCTGAACAAAACGTGTAAAGTAGGCTGCGCTGCCAAAGTTTAAGTGTGTCGCGATGTCTTTGGCCGATAGTTTTGTGTCGATTAACGCGGTTTGGGTTTGATGCAATAGGCGCGCGGTCAGGTGATCGGCGGCCGTCACACCGGTTGCGGTGCGGCTGGCGCGGGCCAAGTGGGTCGGTGTTACACCAAGTTGCTGGGCGTGTTGGGCCATTGTGGCCCCTTTCAGTTCTGGCGCAGTCATGTTGGCAAAAAACCGCGAGATCAGTCGGATGGATGCGTTCTGTTTTGCTGGTGAATGTTCAGGACGAGAGATTTGGCGGCGTACCCACACCTCGATCAAGCGTTGGTGCGCGCTCAATGCTGCTTCTAAAAAAGGTTGGTCATCGGAAATTTCACGTTGGGCCGCCTCAATAAACCCAGAGAGCTGGGCAATTTGTCTCGCATCTCTAATCCGAAGTTGATGCGCTTTCTCTATGCCCCAACTATTGTGGATGGGGGGCATGATCGCGACCAACCCATTGGCTTGGCGCCCCATATCAAGAGCGAATACCTGTCCATGTGGGATAAGAATTGCGTTATGCGCACCCACACCACGTCTTAATCCGTCAGTGTGCAACAATCCTTGGCCGCGCGTTACCCAGATCAAAAGATCAAACGGGTCATCATGCAAAAGCGATAGGCGCCAATCTTGACCATTGGTAAAGTTGGTTAGGGATTTGATCTGGAGGCAGTCTGACATAGGGATGAGATGGCAGTAATGTCTGTTTATGTCAATTTAAGATACCCAAATTTTGACCAAAAATATAAAAATGATGGTTTTGTTATACCCTCTGAGGATTCATCCAGTGCCAATCCTTCATCTTCGAACGAAACCACGTTCGCTGCCTCTTGGCGTATTGACGGGTGGCAATACACGCGCCTTCACGTGCAGAACTAAACGCTAGATCGCCGCGATAATACCTCATCAATTCTGGAACGCCGATAGCCCTACAGCTGGGAAGAATTGGATCGTAGCGATCTTCCATGCCTGCAATTTCATCCATCGCACCTTCGTCTATCATCATATCAAAGCGTTTTTCGATCCGTGGCGTTAGCCATTCTTTGTCGGCATCCAAAACAATATTAAAGCTGTGTTTTGGTTCGACCAAAGGTGGCGGTGTGTCGTCTTGCCACTGGGCAAGGCCACGCCCAGTTGAAGTTTGAACTTCCCAAGCACGCTGAACCCTCGCGCGGTTCGCAACATCGATGCGAGAAACAGTCTCCGGATCGAGCTGATCCAGCATAAAAGTCAAATCCAGTGTATCGCCTTGCAACCGCACGTCTGGCGGAGTTGTGGGGATATCAGCAAGGCCTTGGGTCAGGGCGGTGAAATATAAACCAGTCCCACCAACGATGATTGGCCGTTGAGTACCGCCTAGGAACGGCACAACTTCGCGTAACCAATGGCCCGCAGAGTGGGAGGCGTTATAATCGGTATGGCGGTAAAGAGCATGAGGAGCCCGTGCTTCTTCTATTTTGGAAGGACAGGCAGTTATAACCCGCCAGCAGTTGTAAATCTGGCTGGCGTCTGCGTTCACGATCACGCCACCCTGTGTCTCAGCAATGGCTAAGGCCAAGCTGGATTTACCAGATGCGGTTGGCCCTGCGATCAGCACCGGTTGCTCCGGCGAGAGCTGCGAGAGCCCGTATTTGGTAAGTTTGCTCATTTCTTTTGCAGTTCCGGTTGTCGTGCATTGAATTCTGGATTGTTTTCCGACATTTTAGGGCAAGATAAAACACCCAATGCCAATTGCCGTAATCGGTACCTCAAATTGGCAGTAGAAAACTGGAGCGCCCTATGGCCATAGAACCCCAAACATCCTTCAAACGTGTCATGCTTAAGATATCTGGTGAGGCGCTGATGGGTGATCAAGGTTTTGGGCTACACCCACCAACCGTGGAACGTATCGCCAAAGAGGTGGAATCAGTTCAGGAAATGGGTGTGGAGATATGTATGGTCATCGGCGGCGGTAACATTTTCCGTGGCTTGCAAGGTAGTGCGCAAGGAATGGAGCGTACTACAGCTGACTATATGGGAATGCTGGCAACCGTAATGAACGCTTTGGCCATGCAGTCTGCATTGGAAGAGTTGGGCATCCACACACGCGTGATTAGCGCGATTACTATGAATGAGGTTGCAGAACCCTATATTCGTCGCCGTGCCGTGCGCCACCTTGAGAAGAAGCGTGTTTGTATCTTTGCAGCGGGTACGGGGAACCCGTATTTCACGACAGATACTGCTGCGACACTTCGTGCGAATGAAATGTCGTGTGAAGCAATCTTTAAAGGTACCAAGGTTGATGGTGTCTACGACAAAGATCCTGCTAAACATGATGATGCTGTACGCTATGATACAGTCAGCTATGATGACGTTCTGGCCAAGCGCCTTGGCGTTATGGACGCATCTGCGATCGCTTTGGCACGTGACAACAATCTTCCCATCATTGTCTTTTCACTAGACGAGCCAGGTGGCTTCCGTGGAATTTTGGCCGGTGAAGGCACCTATACAAGAGTTCAAGATTAATCGATAAACCAGCGTAACGGTGGGAATGCATTATGCCACCTGCGCAAAAGTGACTAAAAATAAAGGGGCGAAAAGCCATGTCCGATGACTTCATGCTTGATACTGATGAACTTCAACGCCGTATGGATGGTGCAATAACATCGCTACGTACTGAATTTGCATCACTGCGCACAGGGCGTGGCTCATCCTCTATGCTGGACCCGATTGTGGTCGAAGCCTATGGTCAGCGCACTCCGATTAACCAAGTCGGTACTGTGAACGTTCCAGAGCCACGCATGGTTACGATCAATGTTTGGGACAAGTCGATGGTAGGTGCGGTCGAAAAAGCGATCCGTGAAAGCGGGTTGGGCATCAACCCACAACTAAACGGCACAATTATTATGCTGCCGATCCCTGAGTTGAACGAAGAACGCCGTCGCGAGTTGACCAAAGTTGCTGGTCAATATGCAGAAAGCACACGTGTTGCCGTTCGCAATATTCGTCGGGATGGTATGGATCAGATTAAGAAGGGCAAGGCTGATGGCCTTTCTGAAGATGATCAAAAAATCTGGGAAGGTGAGGTTCAGGATATGACCAATCGTCTAACCAAAATCATTGATGAGATGCTTGAAAGCAAGCAAGCTGAGATCATGCAAGTTTGATATCAATGTCAATCGTGGCCATGTTTCGCTTTAAATGTGTATGTAGCTAATATTTTACTTAATTTATTTAGCGACGGAGGTCACCATGAGCCAAGATTCTAATACAAGTGTGAATGAAGATGCCCATCGCGGGCCACGTCATGTTGCAATCATTATGGATGGCAATGGACGTTGGGCGACACAACGGGGTAGGCCACGTCTGTTTGGACACCACGCAGGCGCTAAGCGCGTGCGTGAAATTGTTGAAAGCTGTCCTAAACTCGGAGTAAAATATTTAACCATTTTTGCGTTCTCGACAGAAAACTGGAAACGCACTCAGGTTGAAGTCGCTGGGTTGATGGGGCTTTTCCGTCGCTACATTACCAAAGAAACACGCGCTTTGGCAGAGTTTGGCGTGAGAGTTCGTTTCATCGGTGATCGCGAACGTCTGGACGCAAAATTGGTGTCCTTGATGAACAAACTCGAAGAAATAACGGCTGAAAACACCAAAACTAATCTGACGATTGCGTTGAATTACGGGGCGCGTGACGAGGTTGCTCGAGCGACGAAATTGTTGGCTGAGGATGTTGCACGCGGCCTTCTTGACCCTGCTGCAGTAGATGAAGAAACCTTGCCTAAGTATTTGGATACACGTGTTTTACCTGATCCTGACCTTGTGATCCGCACCAGTGGCGAAGCACGTATCTCTAATTTTTTGTTGTGGCAATCGGCATACGCAGAATACGAATTTACTGATACTCTTTGGCCCGATTTCAGCCGCGAAGAGTTCGCTAGTCTTTGTGCATCATATGGTGATCGAGATCGCCGTTTTGGAGGCGTTAGAAAATGAGTGATGCACTTAAATGGTCTGATCTAACCATCCGCTTAAGCTCCGCAGTTTTGATGGTTGTCGTTGGTTTGCTTGGCCTGCTGTTTGGTGGACATGTTTTTCATATGCTGGTCGGGTTAATCTGCGGTCTGATGACGTGGGAATTGGTCCGCATGGTAGCGCCCCTGAATGCGCCGCTTGCACTACAGCTTGGCCTTTTGAGCGCATTCGTTAGCTTCGGCGCAATATACATACCTACCGGTTTTGCACTGCCGCTGTTGCTGTCACCGGCACTGATAGGCTTTGCGCAACTGAAAAAAAATCGTGTTGTTTACATGGTCTTCAGCGTGATGATTCTGTTGGCTGGATTTTGCATGATGTCAGTGCGCGACGATCTTGGCTTTGTCTGGATGCTTTGGTTGATCGTTGTTGTCGTTGTAACGGATGTGCTTGGTTATTTTGCAGGACGCATGATTGGTGGCCCAAAATTTTGGCCTGCTGTGAGCCCCAAAAAAACGTGGTCTGGCACTATATTTGGATGGATTGGAGCCGCTCTTGTTGGGGTTATCTTTGTGATTTACACGGGTGCATCATTCGAATTGGTTGGTATTTCAATCGCAGTAGCGATGGCCTCTCAAATGGGTGATATTGCTGAAAGCGCGGTTAAGCGCATGATGGGAGTCAAAGACAGCTCAACCCTCATTCCCGGACATGGCGGCGTTTTGGACCGTTTCGATGGTATGTTGGGCGCAGCTGTTTTCCTTTTGCTTGTTGGTCAATTCATCGGTTTCCCTCCGGGCCTGTTGTGAGAGTTGTATGAGCCGTCGACGGGTCAGTATATTTGGGGCCACGGGTTCCATCGGGCAAAACACAATTGATTTGATTGCCCGTGATCTTGACCACTACGAGGTTGTTGCCCTCACAGGTGCGTCCAACATTGCTCTGCTGGCCAAAGATGCAATTCGCTTGAACGCCAAAATTGCAATTACAGCCCACGATCATTTGCTGAGCAATTTACAAGAAGAACTAAAGGACAGCCCGGTTAAGGCTGCTGCGGGGCAGGCGGCTTTGACTGAGGCAGCGTCACGCCCGGTTGATTGGGTTATGTCTGCCATCATCGGTTCTGCTGGCTTGCAACCGGGCCTCAAAGCCTTGGAGCAAGGCGCGACACTGGCGTTGGCAAATAAGGAGTCTCTGGTTTGCGCAGGAGAATTGATCCTGCAGACAGCAAATGAAAACAGCGCAAAAATTTTACCCGTCGACAGCGAACACTCGGCTATTTTTCAAGGGCTTGTTGGTGAAGATATCGCTGCGGTTGAGCGGATCATAATCACGGCAAGTGGCGGTGCGTTTCGTGACTGGCCGATCAACGAATTGGCCAATGCAACATTGGCACAGGCATCTGCCCATCCCAACTGGGATATGGGACAGCGGATTACGATCGACAGTGCTTCGATGTTTAATAAGGCGATGGAAGTTATTGAAACACATGAATACTTTGATGTTCGAGCGGGTCAAATTGAGGTGCTTGTTCATCCAGAGTCGATGATCCACGCACTTGTGGGGTTTAATGATGGAGCGTTGATGGCCCATGTTGGACCACCGGATATGCGCCACGCGATCGGATATGCGCTGCATTGGCCAGAACGTCAGGTATTGCCTGTTGAGCGATTAGATTTGGCCAAAATTGGGTCATTCACGTTCCGTGCTCCAGACGAATTGAGATGGCCGGCTTTGCGTCTAGCACGCGAAGTCATGGCGCGCGGCGGATTGGCGGGGGCTGTTTTCAACGCAGCCAAAGAGTCAGCACTCGATGGATTCATAGCAGGCGCGTTGAAATTTACCGAAATGTCTGAGGTTGTTGAAGAAACGCTGACTGTCGTTGACAACAATGGCGGTCATATTGATGACACGATGACCCTTGATAATGTTCTTCATATTGACCATCTCGCACGTGAGAACGCGCATCAAATCATAAAACAACGGGCAGGATAATAACTTGGATATTGCAACGCTGATTGGCCAGTTCGGTGGCTTCTTCTGGATGATTATTGCATTTGTAGTCGCTTTGAGTGTGGTCGTGGCGATCCACGAATATGGTCACTACATCGTCGCTCGTTGGATAGGCATTCATGCGGATGTGTTCAGCCTTGGCTTTGGTCCAATACTGTACTCGCGGTTCGATAAACGTGGTACTAAATGGCAGATCGCTGCCTTGCCATTTGGCGGATATGTAAAGTTCGCAGGGGATTCGAATGCAGCCTCTGGCGTTGACGGTGAAGCAATGGCGGAAGTGGCCGATGATCCTGTCGCGCGTCGCGCAACGATGCACGGTGCGCCGCTGTGGGCGCGTGCGCTAACCGTCGCTGCTGGGCCTGTCTTTAACTTTGCCTTATCGATTGCTATTTTCTTTAGTGTCTTGGTCTACACAGGACAGCCGAGTGATCCGTTGACGGTATCGGCGCTTCAGGCCTTGCCAGGTCAAGAAACCGAGTTGCGCGAAGGTGATCGCATTCTTGGAATCGAAGGTCAGCAATATGCAGGATTTGATGAGGCGGTGCGTTGGGCACTTACGACCACGCCGCCACGTCCCGATATTTTGAACTATGACATCGAACGAGATGGCGAAAAACTAACCGTCACTGGACCATTTCTGGCACCTGCACGGATTGGGAATATTATGCCACAAAGTGCTGCATCTGATGCCGGATTGCAGCGTGGTGATGTCATTACCCATATCAATGGGGATCCAATAACGGCGTTTCTTGATATGAAGGAGATCGTTGAATCCTCTGAAGGGGCTGAATTGGGTTTGACTGTTTGGCGAGACGGGTCCGTCGAGCAATTGGTTTTAACACCAAAGCGCGTGGATGAACCCTTGCCAGCAGGGGGCTTTGATACTCAATGGCGTATTGGCATCATGAATGGTTTGGCGTTTGAGCCTGCGACTGAAACCGTACCTCTAGGTACCGCATTGTCGAGTAGTGTGCGTCAAGTCGGACGTATCATCGAGGGGTCGATCTCGGGTCTTGGCCACATGGTTACCGGCGCAATCAGCACCTGTAATTTGTCAGGGCCAATTGGGATTGCGCAAACCTCGGGCGCGATGGCCTCGCAAGGTGCGCAAAGCTTTATGTGGTTTATTGCCGTTCTAAGCACTGCTGTTGGTTTGTTGAACTTGTTCCCAATTCCAGCATTGGATGGGGGCCATTTGGTTTTTTATGCATACGAAGCCGTGACCAAACGTCCACCAAGCGATGGTGCGCTGCGCATCCTTATGGGAATTGGTCTTGCTATGGTTTTGACATTGATGGTGTTTGCTCTGGGCAATGATCTGTTCTGCCCGTAAAGGGCTAAGTTCCGAAGGTTTATTAGCTGGATTAGGCTGCAGCCAGCCGCCGAATTTAGTGGACTTTTGCACAAGAGAATCCGCCTAAATGTGCCCATTGCCATATTTAGGACACATTTCCATCAATTTAAGGCCTCATTGCGTCTGTACGTTTTTGGTGAACGTAAGGATAACAAAGATGCAGACATTTAAAACAGGATACCGCGGCCTGCGTTTGTTGGTCGATCTGAACTGGGATCGCGGTTTGTATTTGGGCACGATGGCGGCTGGTCTTTTACTTGGGCTATGGTTGTGCAGCATCGATGTGGGTGTGCTTTCCTCTAAATAAGGGAAAGAAATCAGCCTGAAAGGGCAGATTTAGTGCGTTCGCGTTTTGACAAGTCAGCATATACTCGGTACTCATCAAGGCAACTTTTGTCTTAAGATTGGGTAATAACCATGAAGTTGCGGTTTACGAGCAAGCACGGCGGCATATATTCGTCAAAAAACGCACTGATGACAGTCAAGCGCTTGGTTGGTGTTTCCTTATTGGTTTCATCTACTTGGATGGCTGGGACGATGCCAGCTCATGCTCAGAACTTCTCTTTCAATAATGTTGTTGTCGACGGGAATACGCGGATTGGAAACTCCGCAATTCTGTCGCGAGCAGGAATCGCACGCGGTCAAACTGTGAGCGCCGGACAGCTGAACGACGCATTCCAAAAGCTTCAAAATAGCGGATTGTTTGAAAGTGTTTCGATTTCCCCTGTTGGGAATACCCTTAATATCACTGTTGTTGAGCGCCCAACTATTAATCGGGTCAACTTCGAAGGCAATCGCCGCTTGAAGAACGATGCATTGTCAGCGCTGGTTTCGTCAACTGAACGCCGTGTTTTCAATCCAACAGTTGCGGAAGCTGATGCGGCAAAGATTGCCGAAGCATATTCTAACAGTGGCCGCTTGGCTGCGCGGGTTTCGCCCAAAATTATCAAGCGCAGCGACAATCGTGTTGATGTCGTGTTCGAGATTTTTGAAGGTGACATTATAGAGGTTGAGCGTCTTAGTTTTGTTGGCAACAGAGTTTATTCTGATAGGCGTTTGCGCCGTGTCCTAAGTACAAAGCAAGCTGGCCTTTTCCGTGCTTTGGTTAAGGCTGACACTTTCGTCGAAGATCGGATTGAGTTTGATAAGCAAGTTCTACGCGAGTTTTACGTATCACGCGGTTACATTGATTTCAGAACAAATGCTGTAAACGCAGAGTTGGCTCAGGAGCGCGACGGGCATTTTATTGCCTTTAATATTCAAGAGGGACAACAGTTCAAGTTTGGCACTGTTACAACAACCAGCGAGTTGAGTACGGTCGATGGCGATGAATATCAGGCCGTAACCAAAATCCGCCCAGGCGTAGTTTATTCTCCAACATTGGTTGAACTTGAGATCGCGCGCATGGAGCGTTTGGCTATACGTCAAGGCGTTGATTTCTTACGGGTTGAGCCACGTATCACACGCAACGATCGTGAT
Organism: Rhodobacteraceae bacterium UBA7436; assembly: GCA_002478745.1. Classification (GTDB taxonomy): domain Bacteria; phylum Pseudomonadota; class Alphaproteobacteria; order Rhodobacterales; family Rhodobacteraceae; genus Ascidiaceihabitans. Next base: position 26,816 of record DLQI01000048.1, read on the forward strand.
CTGACGCTTGATGTTGAATTCGTTTTATCTCGTGGGCAACGCATCTTTGTTGAACGAATTGATATTGAGGGTAATACGACCACATTGGACCGCGTTATCCGCCGCCAATTTAAATCCGCTGAAGGTGACCCATTTAATCCACGTGAAATTCGTGAATCTGCAGAGCGGATCCGGGCATTAGGTTTCTTCACCAATGCAAACGTAAATGCGCGTGAGGGTTCGTCTC
>DLQI01000048.1:27126-48266 GCA_002478745.1 Rhodobacteraceae bacterium UBA7436
CGTTCTCTCCGAATAATGGTCTTGGCTTAGCAATTTCCTTGAAAGAAACCAATTTCCTAGGGCGTGGCCAAGTCGTAGATATTTCCTTGAATACAGCACAAGAGTCTCGTCGCTACGGCCTGAATTTTGTCGAGCCAAACTTCCTTGGACGCGACGTTCGGTTTGGTCTGACTCTCAATTACGCAGAAAGCGATAGCTCATTTGCGACCTACGATTCCACAACTGGGTTATTCAGACCTAGCTTGGAATTTCCTGTTAGTGAAAATGGCCGAATTCAACTTCGTTACACTGCAGAACAGGTCGAAATCTCAGCAAGAACCCCTGCTGCAAACGGTGCAGTAATTGGTAATGATATTGCGGTAGGTAAACAGATCTCCTCTTCGATTGGTTATACATATCGTTACGATACACGCGTATCTGGTTTGAACCCTGATGCAGGCGTTTTACTTGAGTTTTCGCAAGACTTTGTGGGGCTTGGTGGCGATAGCAAGTATGCGAAAACAACGGCAAAGGCTGTTGGCCAACGCCGCGCTTTCAATGCCGACGTTGTGCTGCGCGCGACTGTTGAGGGGGGGGCATTGGCCTTTAGTGGTGGTGCCAACCGTGCTGCCGATCGCTTTGTCCTGACGCCGGGTATTTTGCGCGGTTTTGAACCGGGTGGCATTGGTCCACGTGATACTACGGGCACAGGTACTGGCGATGCGTTGGGCGGTAACCTTTACGTAGCGGCCCGTTTGGAAGCCGAGTTCCCGTTGGGATTGCCCGAAGAATATGGGATTAGCGGCGCAATGTTTTATGATATCGGTAACCTTTGGAACCTAAACGACGTAAACACTGCAGGTGGCTCTGTCATTGGTGAAGGTGGTAGCATTCGCCATGTTATCGGTTTTGGCCTGTTGTGGAGCACTCCAGTCGGTCCTTTGCGCTTCAACTTTACTGATGCATTGCGCAAAGAAACTTTTGACCGTGAGCAAAGCTTTGATTTCACACTGTCGACCTCGTTCTGAACGTCACAGGATGCTACGTGCATTTTTATTGATCTGCGCAATAGCCTTTGGGGCCGTTGGGCAGGTGAGTGGACAAGAGGTAGATTTTGCCGCTGGACGCACATTGGTTATAGATACCGTGCAATTGTTCAACCAAAGCAAATTTGGGATTCGTGCAGCTCGCCTCTTGGAGACTGCGGGCACCCAGCTCGCGGAGGAAAACAAGAGCAAAGAACTTGCACTTGCTGAAGAAGAAAAACAACTGACGGCGCTGCGTGCGACGATGAATGCGGAAGAATTTCGCGATTTGGCAGATGAATTTGACCTGAAGGTTCAGGCCACACGCGAAGAACAGCTTAGTAAAGCAAAATTACTGAGTACCCAGATCGAAACACAACGCACAACGTTCTTAAATGCGGCAGCACCGATTTTGCAGGCTTTGATGCTTGATGTCGGGGCATCCGTTCTTCTTGAGCGTCGCAATGTGGTCTTAAGCACAAATTTGGCAGACATAACGTCGATAGCCATCGCACAGATTGACGCTGTTCTTGGCGATGGGTCACAACCTGCAACATCTGTTGATTAGCCGCCGTCTTGCCCCACTTGCTCTGGCTTGGTAGTCATGTGCGACTATTAATTCAAAACCCTAAAAAATTAAGAAAAGAGCTGGCCCATGAGTTCCGAGCTGCTAACCGCTGACATCAATCTGATCCAACGCATTTTGCCACACCGTTATCCATTTCTGTTGGTCGACAAGGTTCTGGATATTGATGGATTTCAGTCATCGCGCGGGATCAAAAATGTGACAATGAACGAGCCGCATTTTCAGGGTCACTTTCCGGGCAATCCAATCATGCCAGGTGTGACGATTGTCGAAGCAATGGCGCAGACTGCTGCTGTTATGGTGGGAACAGCTCTCAACATGGCTGACAAAGAAATGCAGGTCTACTTTATGGCGATCGATGGCTGCAAGTTCCGTCGCAAAGTCATCCCAGGCGATGTACTTGAGCTAAAACTTACAACAGTGCGCGGTAAACCTGGTGGTAAAGTCTGGAAATTTGCAGGCATCGCAGAAGTCGATGGCGAAATGGCGGCCGAAGCTCAGTTTACGGCCATGATGGATCTCCCAAAGGAGTAATTGCCTTGAGCAATATTCACCCCTCTAGCGTGATCGAAGACGGCGCACAGATCGACCCAAGTGCCGTTATTGGTCCGTTCTGCTTGGTTGGGTCCGACGTTACAATCGGTCCTGATGTCGAGTTGAAAAGCCACGTGGTTGTAAAAGGTCGCACTGTGATTGGTGAGGGGACTGTTGTGTTCTCTTTCGCTGTGATTGGTGAGATCCCACAAGACCTTAAATTCAAAGGTGAACAATCAGGATTAGTGATCGGCAAGCGCAATCGTATTCGCGAACACGTTACAATGAATGCTGGTACCGAAGGTGGTGGCGGTATGACCAAGATCGGTGACGACTGCCTGTTTATGGCGGGGTGTCACATTGCCCATGATGCGATCATCGGGGATCGGGTTATTATTGTGAATTCTGCAGCAATTGCAGGACACTGTATTCTAGAAGACGATGTGATTGTTGGAGGGCTTTCCGGTATTCATCAATTTGTACGCATTGGACGCGGTGCAATTGTTGGTGCCGTGACAATGGTGACAAATGATGTGATTCCATATGGGTTGGTCCAAGCGCCGCGTGGTGCCTTGGATGGCTTGAATCTTGTTGGATTGAAGCGTCGCGGTGTTGCACGCGTTGATATCACAGCGTTGCGTGCTGCGTTCCAAATGCTGGCGCAGGGTGACGGCACTTTCCACAACCGTGTTGAGCGGCTGGGGGCTGAAACTGACAGCGCATATGTCCAAGAAATTGTTGATTTTGTAACGGGTGACACTGATCGCTCGTTTTTGACGCCGCGCTGATGCTGGCCCTCATTTGCGGAACTGGGGGATTGCCGGCACAAATTGCAAAAGCGCAGGCCGAGAAACCCTTGGTATGTGTGATGGACGGGCTCGCACCTGACGAACTAGACGCTGACCTGAACTTTTGCCTTGAGACACTAGGTTCTTTGCTGATCCAGCTTGGGCAGCATGGTGTCACTGACGTCTGCCTGTGCGGAGCGATTGATCGTCCAAGCCTTGACCCAAGTAAGCTAGACGAACATACAGCGCCACTAATCCCGCTGATATCTGATGCGCTGACATCGGGTGATGATGGCGCATTGCGTGCCGTTATGGGGCTGTTTGAGCAGACGGGCTTTACCGTTCGGGCCGCGCATGAGTTAGTCCCGGATTTAATTGCCCCGCCGGGTGTCCTTAGTGACACTTGGCCAAACGCCCAAATGCGCGAAGACGCAAAGCTAGGTGCCAATGTTTTGGCAGCCTTGGCACCGATGGATGTTGGGCAAGCCTGCGTGACAGGTGGAGGCCAGTTGCTCGGAATGGAAACGATTGGGGGTACCGATTTTATGCTCTCCCACCTTCCTGACACGCCATTGCGGGCTCAAGGCGTATTGGTCAAAGGGCCCAAGATGGGTCAGGACACTCGTGCAGACATGCCAACAATTGGTCCTTCGACAATAGAAAATGCCCAAAAGGCCGGTCTGGCTGGTATCGTAATTGACGCCGGTGAAGTGATTTTGCTTCAGCCTGAAAAATGCATCGCTTTGGCCAATGCTGCGGGTCTGGTCCTGTGGTCACGGACAGGAGAATAGTCGTTGCGGGTTTTTGTAATTGCAGGCGAACCCTCTGGCGATAAGCTTGGTGGCGCTTTGATGGCTGGCTTACGCCAGTTGCGCCCCGGTGTTCAGTTCGATGGTGTCGGCGGTGTCATGATGCAGGCCCAAGGCCTTAGCACCCGTTTCTTGATGGATGAGCTTAGTGTGATGGGTATCGCCGAAGTGCTTCCCAAGTACCGTCATCTCAAGCGGCGCATAGCACAAACGGCGCAAGCTGTGATCGACAGTAAGCCTGATGTTCTTATCACAATAGACAGTCCTGATTTTTCATTGCGTGTTGCCAAGTTGGTGAAACAATCCAGCGACATTCGATGCGTGCACTATGTGGCTCCAACCGTCTGGGCATGGCGGCCGAAACGTGCAGCAAAGATGGCGAAAATGATTGACCATGTTCTTGCGCTATTCCCGTTCGAGCCTCCTTATATGGAGGCAGAGGGGATGGATTGCGATTTCGTGGGACATCCTGTTGCGGCAGAACCTATAGCGTCGGCAGATGAAAAAATATCTTTTCGCAAAAAGTACGACCTCGAAGCAGCCGCGCCATTGCTGCTTGTTCTGCCTGGGTCGCGTAAGGGGGAAGTTACCCGTTTGGCCAAGGTTTTAGGTGAAGCCCTGGCACCAATATTGGTGAAACATCCTGCAATGCGTGTGGTCGTTCCTGCGGCAGGGCCGGTGGCTGAATTGGTCGAGCAGGAAACTAAAGGGTGGCCTGTCACTCCAATTATCCTTGATCCACGTGGCCAGGACTTGGACGAGGTTATGACCGAGAAACGGGCTGCTTTTGCCGCTGCAGATTTTGGGATTGCCGTTTCCGGGACTGTTGCGTTAGAATTGGCAGCCGCACGAACGCCAATGGTGAGCGCCTATGACTTGAATTGGTTAAGTCGCATTGTCATTAAGCGAATGGTCAAAATCGACACAGGAAATTTGATCAATCTTGTTTCCGATACTCGCCATGTTCCCGAATTTGTTGGTGATGAATGTCGGGCTGACCTAATTTCAGCCGGCCTAGAGAAACTGATCGCAAACCCACAACCACAATTGGATGCCATGGCGGATACAATGAATCTATTGGGGCAGGGTGGTGAAGACCCCGGTTTGCGGGCGGCACGTGCAGTTCTTGAACGAATGCCTTCACACACAACCCAAAATTAAGGCCTGTACTCAGCGCACAGACCTCATTTTGATTTGATTGCTGTTATCAGCCTTTGTGAATCCAGCCACCGCCAAAGATGCGGCTGCTGTCACGATCATAGAACACACAGGCTTGGCCGGGTGAGATGCCTTGTTCTGCAGCAACCAGCTCAACTGTTGCTTCGGTCTCTGAAATCGGACGAATAACAGCTTCTGTTGGTGGGCGGGTGGATCGAACACGCACCCCAACAACCCATTCTTCGCGCGACATTATCGGCTCGTCCCCTAGCCAGTTGATTTCTTTAAGAGGAACAATCCGCGTCGCCAACATGGATTTAGGACCAACAACAACTTGCTTTTTGTCTGCGTCTAATTTGACCACGTAAAGCGGGTCTTCCAATCCACCAATACCTAATCCTCGGCGCTGACCAATGGTATAATTGATAACTCCATCATGGTGTGCCAATACTTTGCCATCGACATCTACAATGTCGCCAGGCGCTGCAGCTTCGGGACGTAACTTGCGGATAACAGAAGCATAATCCCCATCAGGGACAAAGCATATGTCTTGACTGTCGGGTTTGTCAGCAACGCTAAGGTCATATTTTGCGGCAAGCGCACGTGTGGCGTCTTTTGATGGCAAATGGCCCAGTGGGAAGCGCAAGTAGTCGAGTTGTTCAGCTGTAGTCGAGAATAAGAAATAGCTTTGGTCGCGGTTGGAATCGGCGGCACTGTGCAGTTCAGGTCCGTTTTCACCGACCATGCGCTGAATATAGTGGCCTGTTGCCATGCAATCTGCCTCAAGATCTTTGGCGGTTTCCAATAGATCTTTAAACTTTACTCTTTCATTGCATCTAATGCACGGAACCGGTGTAGCACCGCCCAAATAGCTATCCGCGAACTCATCGATTACAGCATCCTTGAAGACGTTTTCGTAGTCCAAAACATAGTGCGGAAAGCCCATGGTTTCGGCTACGCGCCGTGCGTCATGAATATCAATTCCAGCGCAGCAAGCGCCTTTTTTTGCAAGAGCTGCGCCATGATCATATAGCTGCAATGTCACGCCGACGACGTCATAACCTTCTTCCGAAAGCATCGCTGCCACCACCGAGCTGTCGACACCACCAGACATTGCCACAACAACACGTGTTTCTGCAGGCGATTTTCGGAATCCCAGAGAATTCAAAGGGATGTTTTGATCTAGTGCCATGACAGTTCTCCTAGCGTTGAATAGTAATATAGGAAAATCCTAATCACTCTCAAGGGGCGGCTTCTCCCCTCATTAATCGTGATTACGCGAATGTGCCAGCGGTGGCATTAGAATGGGGTGAATGATGTTTTTGAAAAAAGTAGATGGTCCACGCGCAGTTACGCTGCAGGATGGATCGGTGATCACATTGGCCGATCTGCCAGACAAGCATACAAGGCGGTGGGTCGCGTCGCGTAAGGCCGCAGTCGTCCGTGGCGTTCTATATGGTCTCATAACTGCTGAATCGGCACAAAGACGTTACGGGATCAGTGCTGAAGAATTTCAAGAATGGGTGCGAGCAGTCAGTTTGCACGGCGAAGCGGCATTACGCGCGACTTCTGTTCAAAAGTATATACAACTTTAGGTTGATTTTATATCTATTTAGTATCGGTAACCGGTAGTTAACCATTTAGAGTCATTGGTACAACAACCATGGACCCTAGTTCGATACGGAGACTAAAATGCGCGTATTACTTGTCGAAGACGACCCTACCACATCCAAAAGCATTGAATTGATGCTGACCCACGCAAACCTCAACGTATATGCCACCGATTTGGGGGAAGAGGGTATCGATCTGGCAAAGTTGTATGACTATGACCTGATCCTGCTAGATTTGGATCTGCCGGATATGAATGGGCATGAAGTGCTGCGGCAATTGCGATTGTCCCGAATTCAGACCCCTATCTTAATCTTGTCGGGTTCTGATGACACTGATAGCAAAATTAAAGGTTTTGGATTTGGCGCAGATGATTACCTGACCAAACCGTTCCATCGTGAAGAGCTTGTCGCACGAATTCATGCAATCATTCGCCGGTCCAAAGGCCATTCCCAATCCGTTATTGAAACGGGATTGGTGTCAGTGAATTTGGATGCCAAGACAGTAAGTGCTGATGGTAAAACCGTGCATTTGACAGGTAAAGAATATCAAATGTTAGAGTTGTTGAGCCTGCGCAAGGGGACGACATTGACGAAAGAAATGTTCTTGAACCACCTCTATGGTGGGATGGATGAGCCTGAGTTAAAAATTATTGATGTTTTCATTTGCAAGCTTCGCAAGAAGTTAAGTATTGCCACGAACGGTGAAAATAACATTGAGACAGTGTGGGGACGTGGATATGTTTTACGCGATCCAAAGCCAGTCACCGAACAACGATTGGCGGTAGGGGCATAGCCATCGATATGTACCCAATTGCTCAATCGCTTGGATTGTTTTTGGGAAGGTTCGCAAAGCATGAGATTAGATTTCGATGCATGAATTGAAAACAAACTGGACCTAGTTACGAGACCTGCTTATTCCTTCGGAATAAATATGAGGGCAAGTCTTTGAGTTTTGATACGGATATCTCTGGTTTTACTGACGCAGATGCACAATCTGAGTTGGAACAATTGGCAAGTCTGCTAATGAAGGCGAATGCTGATTATCACAGACTAGATGCACCAACTCTTGATGATGCAGAGTTCGATCGATTAAAAAGACGCAATGCTGCGCTTGAGAGCGCTTTCCCCCACTTAATACAAGCAGACAGCCCGTCTTTTCAAATTGGTGCCGCACCGTCGGATGGGTTTTCGAAAGTAACTCATGCTGTTGCGATGTTGTCGTTGTCTAACGCTTTTGAAGACGCGGATGTCGAAGAATTTGATCTCCGTATTCGAAAATACTTGGGAATAGCTCCAGCGGAACCGCTTGCGTTCACGGCTGAGCCAAAAATTGATGGGCTTTCATTGTCGCTAAGATATGAACGTGGCACCCTAGTTCAAGCGGCAACACGCGGTGATGGTTCGGTGGGCGAAAACGTAACAGCCAACGCGCGCACCATAGCTGACGTACCACATCGCTTGGAGAATGCACCGGACGTTTTGGAAGTGCGTGGCGAAGTTTATATGGCGCAATCAGATTTTGATGCGCTTAACGCCGCACAAATTGCAAAAGACGCCAAAGTATTTGCCAATCCGCGCAATGCCGCAGCTGGATCACTGCGCCAATTGGATAGTGAAATCACACGTAGCCGTCCCCTCAGATTTTTTGCTTATGCTTGGGGTTACCTGTCTGCACCGTTGGCAGACACTCAAAAGGGTGCAATCGAGCGATTGGCAAGCTTTGGCTTTTCAACGAATCCTTTGACTGCGCTATGTGACGGACCAACAGCAATGATTGGCCACTATCGTCAGATCGAACAGCAGAGAGCCTCATTAGGCTATGATATCGACGGTGTTGTTTATAAAGTCGATGATCTTGCTCTGCAGGGGCGTCTTGGTTTCCGATCAACCACTCCTCGTTGGGCTGTTGCACATAAATTCCCTGCGGAATTGGCTTGGACCCGTCTTGATGGCATTGATATCCAGGTTGGTCGCACAGGCGCCTTAAGCCCTGTGGCGCGCTTGCAGCCAGTCAATGTAGGCGGTGTCGTGGTCTCAAACGCTACATTGCACAATGAAGACTATATTTCTGGGCACGGTGCCAAAGGTGAAGAAATTCGTGGCGGGCGTGATGTTCGCATTGGTGATTGGGTCCAAATCTATCGCGCAGGCGATGTGATCCCGAAAATTGCGGACGTCGATCTGAGTAAACGCCCTGATGATGCGGTTGCATTCCAATTTCCGTCAGTCTGCCCAGAATGCGGCAGTATGGCTGCACGTGAAGCGGGGGATGCTGTGCGTCGGTGTACGGGCGGCATGATATGCCCTGCGCAAGCGATTGAAAACCTCAAACACTTTGTCAGCCGTGGAGCATTCGATATCGACGGGCTAGGTGCCAAACAGGTTGAGCAATTTCACAACGACGGTTGGGTTGCTGAACCTGCTGACATCTTCACACTAAGGGATCGTTTTGGTCAGGGATTGCAACAACTCAAGAACCGCGATGGTTGGGGTGATAAATCAGCGAACAAGTTGTTTGATGCCATCGATGATAAGCGTAAAATTGGTTTCGGTCGCGTTTTGTTTGCTCTTGGCATACGCCACATCGGTGAAGCTGCATCAAATCTGATTGCAGCCCACTATGGCACTTGGGAATCGCTAGAGACGGCGATGGATCAAGCGGCCATGTTAGAGGGTGAGGCATGGGATGAACTGATTGGCATTGATGGGGTTGGCAGTGTGATGGCGGGTTCACTTGTCCATGCGTTCGGTCAAAATTCAGAGCGAGCTGCCATTGACCGTTTAGTGACCTATTTAGAGATTGCTGAGGTCAAGCCCGTTGATGCCTCTGACAGCCCAGTTGCAGGTAAAACGGTTGTGTTCACGGGAACATTGGAATTGATGAGCCGCGCAGAAGCGAAAGCCAAGGCCGAGAGCCTAGGTGCCAAGGTCTCTGGCTCCGTCAGCGCCAAGACCGACATTTTGGTGGCTGGCCCCGGCGCTGGTTCCAAAGCTAAAAAAGCCGCTGATTTGGGAATCAAGACTATGGACGAGGCGGGTTGGTTGGACCTGATCAAAGGGTTATGAGCGGAAGACCGGCCGCCCTATTTCCTTTGTTTGCGGGGCTTGAGACCTTAACGGGTGTTGGCCCCAAGACTGCGAAATTGTTTCCGCAAATGGGGATCGAGGCACCACGTGACCTTCTGTTTACATTGCCGCATACAGGCATTGATCGCCATCTGCGTGGATCCATTTTGGACGCTATTTTGCCTGGGGTAGTGACGGTGGTGGTTACCATTGGCGAACACAGCCCACCGCGAAATCGTGGCGGGGCGTACCGTATTCATGTTGAGGACAATCAAACCTCATTCCAATTGGTCTACTTTCATGCGCGTGGCGATTACCTTGCTAAATTAATGCCAACGGGATCGCGCCGTGTGATTTCAGGGCGGGTAGAGAACTTCGACAGCATTGCGCAGATGGTCCATCCCGATCATGTCGTACCCGAAGATGCAGCGTCTGAAATTCCAGTTTTTGAGCCCGTTTATCCGCTGACTGCTGGCGTGAGCCAAAAGTTGATGTTCAAGGCCACGCGCGGAGCACTTGAGCGGGTGCCGCAAGTGGATGAGTGGATTGATCCCAATCAGAAAACCCAGAGCGAATGGCCGGATTTCGCGCATGCCCTGTCCGATGCGCATGCGCCATTGGGACAAGAAGACTTAGGGGCCGCGTCTCCAGCGCGTGAACGGCTTGCTTATGATGAATTGATGGCTCACCAATTGACCCTAGCGCTTGCGCGTCAAAAGGAGCGGCGTGTCCACGGACAGATCAGCCAAGCGACGGGTAAGCTACAGTCCAAAGTTTTGGCAAATTTACCATATCGACCAACGGGTGCGCAGCAGCGCGCGATTATTGAGATTTCCAATGATATGGCGCGGTCCGATCGCATGAATCGCTTGCTTCAGGGGGATGTAGGATCGGGTAAAACGCTTGTCGCTTTCATGGCGCTATTGGTCGCGGTCGAGGCGGGCGGTCAGGGCGTGATGATGGCCCCAACAGAAATCTTGGCACGACAGCACTTAGAAGGGCTGCAGCCCTTGGCAGAGGACGCTGGTGTAGTTCTTGAGCTGCTGACGGGGCGCGATAAGGGCAAGGACCGTGTTGCAAAGCTTGCAGCCCTTGAGCGTGGGGACATTCAGATATTGGTCGGAACGCATGCTGTGTTTCAACCTGACGTGATTTTCAAAGACCTTCGTATTGCGATTGTCGATGAACAACATCGCTTTGGTGTCCGCCAGCGGCTTGAGTTGGGTAAAAAAGGGCGCAATGCAGATGTTTTGGTGATGACAGCCACGCCGATCCCTCGTTCGCTTGCTTTGGCACAATACGGCGATATGGATGTTTCCGTTCTGGACGAGAAGCCACCCGGGCGTAAACCGATCCGGACGGCATTGGTTAGCACAGGCCGTATGGATGAAGTTGTTGAGCGTCTGCGCGCTGTAATGGCAAAAGGGCGGCAATGTTATTGGGTCTGTCCGTTGGTTGAAGAGAGCGAAACCCTTGACCTCACAGCAGCAGAAGAGCGGTTCAAACATCTGCGTGCTGTTCTAGGCGAGGGCGTCGTGGGGATGGTACATGGGCAGATGCCACCTGCGGACAAAGACGCTGCGATGGCAAAGTTTCAGGCGGGCGAAACGAAAGTATTGGTTGCGACCACAGTGATTGAGGTGGGTGTGAACGTGCCCAACGCCACCATTATGGTTATTGAACGGGCAGAGACCTTTGGCCTTGCACAGCTTCACCAGTTGCGGGGGCGCGTGGGACGGGGTGATGCGGCTTCCACCTGTTTACTGATGTATCAGGCACCAATGTCCCAAACAGGTCAGCGGCGGTTAGAAGTGTTGCGCGAGACAGAAGATGGGTTTCGTATTGCAGAAACAGATTTGCAAATGCGCGGAGCAGGTGATGTGATCGGTGTGGCGCAGTCTGGCGTTCCACGATTCCGTGTGGCGGATATGGAGAAACATGAGGCCTTGATGGCGATTGCTCAATCGGATGCGCGGGCATTGTTGTCAAATGACCCTGAATTGTCGGGACCGCGCGGACAGGCGGCTCGTGTTCTATTATGGTTAATGCGTCAGGACGAGGCAATTCGTTTAATTTCAGTAGGTTAGTATTTGTTGTTCCGATTTGTTCTCGTTTGTTCTTATTTAGTTCTTTACTTTGCGCTTCCGAAATGAGAACAAAGGTGCAACAAAGAATATGAGGCACTGAAATGACAACACTTAATCAAATCAAAACAATCGCAGTTCGCTCGCAACAAACCTTGTTGCACGACGCCGTAGGCGCGGCTGCTTTGATGATTATGCTGGTTGTTGGTCTGCACCTTCCATCCTTTGTCTGATTTTCTGCCTGCGATCTTATGCTGACCATTTTCTGCACCCGTCCCAAATTGGTGCGATAACAGACACTGCCTGTCCCTCGTTATTTGAATGCTCAGAGTCCCCTTAAGACACGCTTCACTTGCGCCGCCATCCTTTTGGATGTGCGGCGTTTTTTTATCTTTTGTGGGGATGGGATCAGACAGTTTCTGATTGGATGGCTTGTTCTATTGCTTCAGCCGTGGCCTCAATGGCCAAAAGGATCGATGCATGGCGATTTTTGTAATCGCGCGCAGGTTCTAGGACTTCGAAGCCATCAAAGGGTTCCGTCGGGACAGGGCCGTTGTTCTTTAACATGTCTCGCAAAGCATCGCGGCCCACTTCGACTTCACTCAGGGTCAAACCGATAATTGCGCCACCTGTAACAGCGGCCGCTGCTTGTCCAAGAGCGCAGGCTTTTACGTCTTGGCCAAACTTGGTGACAATGCCATTTGTAACCTCAATATCGACCGAAACGGTTGAACCACAAAGTGGAGACCTTTTTTTGACGCTTGCGTGCGGTGCTTCAAGACGTTGAAGATACGGGATGTCTGTGGTCAGGGCCAGAATACGGGCCGAATATAGTTTGATCAGATCGGTATCGTTGGCCATCGTCGCATTCCTTGGTGTCTGGTCATTCGCCCTTGTGTCATACATAAGCTTCAACCGACCAGATGCAAAAAGGTTTTCATAAAATGACGTTTGACCCCACCACTTTGAAATACAATGATGCCGGTTTGATCCCCGCGATAGCTCAGGATGCCACAACAGGCGAAGTGCTGATGATGGCGTGGATGAACGTCGATGCAGTGAAAAAAACTTTGGAAACACGGCGGGTTACGTATTGGAGTCGTTCACGGCAATCCTTTTGGATTAAGGGCGAAACGTCAGGCCATACCCAAGAATTGGTAGATCTGCGCTTAGATTGTGATCGGGATTGTTTGTTGGCTGTGGTTAACCAAGTCGGCGCGGCATGTCACACTGGGCGCCGTAATTGCTTTTATACGTCTGTATTGGACGGTACCGAAGTCGAGCTTATGAAACCGTTAGGCTAACGCGGCAAACCGACCAATTTTCGAATGTCATCCGCCGTATATCCCTCATCCCGAAATTTCGCGATGGCTCTGGCGTCATCGCGTTTTGCCAATCGTTTCCCTTGATCGTCGCGGATTAGGCCGTGGTGATGGTAAATGGGTGTCTGAAGCCCAAGTAGATCTTGAAGCAAAACGTGGATCTTGGTCGCTTCAAACAAATCTTGCCCCCGTACAACATCGGTTATGCCTTGGGCCGCATCATCTAAGACGACGGACAAATGGTATGAAGTGCCCATATCTTTACGCGACAGAACGATATCCCCGACCGCTGTGATCATCTGAGCGCGGGTTGAAGTTATAATACCGGTTTCGCCGTCAGGCCCTGCACCAACTTCATTGAAGCTGTAGTTTTGGTTCGGTTCGCCACAAAGCTTGAGCCGTAAAGCGGCGTCTTGCTGCCTGGGGTTTGCAAAGTCATTGATCAAACCACGGCAGGTCCCCGGATAGATTACCCCGTCCGGTCCAATCAGTGGCGAACCTTCTTGCGGTGCAGAGGCAGCGGCCAAGATGTCTTTTCGATTACAGTGGCATACATACAGAAAACCACGTTTCCAAAGGGCGTCGAGGGCGTTCTGATATACGCCATGTCGGGTTGATTGCACCATCACGGGCTCGGACCATTCCAGGCCAAGCCATTCTAGATCATCATAAATCATTTGTGTCCAAGAGTCGCGTGCGCGTGATTGATCAATGTCTTCAATCCGCAACAGGAATTCACCACCCAAGCGGTTGGCCATGTCATAGGCAAGTATAGCCGAATAGGCATGACCCAGATGCAAAGGGCCGGTTGGTGATGGAGCAAATCGCGTTTTAAATATCATAGGCCACGCTAACGTCTGCCTTTACGCTTCGTCCAGCGCTGATGCTTCCAACCATGCAGACCAATCCAGTTTGGCGCGATCTGTGTAGGCTTTGTAGCGATCCTTTCGACCACGACGCCCACCTTTCAAGCCCTCAACCAACGGGAACAATCCAAAGTTTACGTTCATCGGTTGAAACGTTTTCGCATCGGCACCACCAGTGATGTGCGTGATCAACGCGCCCATAGCGGTAGTGTTTGGGGGGGCAGAGATCGAACCACCCAAGATTTCTGTCGCAGCCATGCGACCAGAAAGTAGTCCCATCGCAGAGCTTTCAACGTAGCCTTCAACGCCTGTGATCTGTCCGGCAAAGCGCAGGTTTGGCTGCGAGCGCAGGCGCATTTGATCGTCTAGCATCGTCGGTGAGTTCAGGAACGTATTGCGGTGGATCCCACCCAAGCGTGCAAAGCTTGCGTTTTCAAGTCCGGGAATGGATTTAAAAACAGCGGTTTGTGCGCCGTACTTCATCTTGGTTTGGAAGCCAACTATATTGTAAAGTGTCCCCAGCTTATTGTCGCGGCGCAACTGAACAATCGCGTGTGCCTTAACGTTTGGCTGATGTGGGTTAGTCAGACCAACGGGTTTCATCGGCCCCCAACGCAAGGACTCACGGCCGCGTTCTGCGATCACTTCGATTGGTAAACAGCCGTCGAAATAACCGGCTGTTTCGCCCTCATGGAACTCTGCTTTGTCGGCTTCCATCAACGCATCGATGAAGCCCTCGTACTGTTCTTTGTCCATCGGACAGTTGAGGTAAGCGGTGCGCTCTTCCTCGGTTTCGCCCTTGTCATAACGCGATTGCATCCACGCTTTGGACATGTCGATGCTGTCGAAATAGACGATTGGGGCGATGGCATCGAAAAACGCCAAAGCATCCGCGCCGGTGTGTGCTGCGATGGATTTGCCCAGATCACCAGAGGTGAGGGGGCCAGTTGCGATAATCCAATGGCCGTCGGACGGCAGCTCTTTTATCTCACCGTACTCAACCGAAATGTTTGGGTGTGCATTTATCGCGTCAGTCACTGCTTGGGCGAAGTGATCGCGATCCACAGCCAATGCGCCACCGGCAGGAAGGCGATGTTTGTCTGCAGTTTGCATAATCAAACCATTGGCTTGGCGCATTTCCCAATGGAGCAGACCAACCGCGTTTTGCTCATCATCGTCAGAGCGGAAAGAGTTAGAACAAACCATTTCCCCCATCAATCCTGTCTGATGCGCAAAGGTTTCAACTTCGGGCCGCATTTCGTGGATGACCACTTTAACGCCCATGTTTGCGGCTTGCCATGCAGCCTCTGAGCCGGCCATGCCGCCGCCCACGATGTGAAGAATATCTGTCATAATTGTGATTTAGGGCAGCAATGCCATACAAACAACACCCAATTTTGGGTCTGTCATCTTATATGTAGGGGGTTTTTGGGGTCGCCGGAGCGGGGACGGTCGATCAGTGAGAGCTGATCTGGAGGGACCTTCCGCCATCGGCGACCCAAAAGGTGTCGGGACAATTTCTTATCCCGTGCCTCACTTGTGCCTTATTCACGCCCAATTTGCTAGAAAAAAATAGAAACTGTGCGTTTTCGCTTAGGAAACAGTAAGGTTCTGTCAGTTTAATTCATATTTTACAGTATGTTGAGTTCGTGTGTCATTGTTCCCATGTCGGATCACGCTTCTCCAAGAATGCCGCAATTCCCTCAGATGTGTCACGATCTAGCATGTTTTCGACCATGACATCGCCCGTATAGGCATATGCATCCGCCACATTCATCTCGATTTGATTGTAAAACGCCTCTTTTCCGATCTTCACGGCGGTGCCCAATTTCGATGCGACCGTATCGGCAAGTGCCATTGTCTCATTCTCTAACGCTTCGGGGGCAACCACGCGATTAATCAAACCCAACGTTTCGGCCCGCTCTGCCTCTAGAAATGCACCGGTTGTGAGCATTTCATACGCTTGCTTGCGGCCAATGTTGCGTGACAACGCCACCATTGGTGTTGAACAGAACAACCCTATGTTGACGCCATTCACCCCAAATTTCGTGTCCTGTGCTGCGATAGCCATGTCACAAGTGGCGACCAGTTGGCATCCGGCGGCTGTGGCGATGCCGTGTACTTGGGCGATGACCGGTTGTGGCATTGTTTGAACGCGGGCCATCATGGCTGCGCATCGATCGAACAGATCCTTGAAATATGCCCTGCCGCCATCTTCTGCCTGACGGCCTGCGGTCATCTGTTTCAGGTCATGACCTGCGCAAAACGCTTTGCCGTTTCCGGAGATGATAATTGCACGAACAGATCGATTGTTGGCGATTTCATCTAATGATGTATGCAACGCCGCCAACATTTCATCTGAAAGTGCATTTAGTCGCTCAGGTGCGTTCATCACCAATCGTGTGACGGCGCCTGTGTCGTGACGTTCTAAAATTGCCATCTTGCTCTCCGATCAATTCCACGAAAACAATACGACAATGGGTAGGGGAGTAAAGCCATGACGCAGAAAACGCCAAGTCTTCAGATGAATGAGGCGCAGTTGATGACATTTATGCGTGAGGTGTTTCATCAAGTTGCGGATGAATTTGAAGTGGAGCACGTGGCTGACAACGAAATCACAGTGCGATTGTTAATAACTGAAAAGCATCTGCGCCCGGGTGGAACGGTATCTGGTCCGTCAATGTTCGCGCTGGCCGATGTCTGTGCATATCTTGGGACATTGGCGATGATTGGCCCCAAGGCATTGGCTGTAACAACGAACTGCGCAATTGATTTCATGCGTAAACCTGCAGCGAATACCGATTTGATTGCAAAAGGCCGCTTGTTGAAGTTGGGCAAGCAGTTGGCAGTGTCTGACGTGTTGGTCTATTCTGATGGTTTAGACAAGCCCGTAGCGCGTGCCAGTCTGACCTACGCTATCCCGCCGAAATAACGCCAGAATACAAAAAGCCCGCCAGAACAAGTCCGGCGGGAAGGAAGAGGTCTGGCAAACCTTGCATACACACGGGGAGAGGTCGGCAAGGTGACGGAAGAGTCAGATTTGCCAGAACAACCGTGCAGCCTCACGGCGAGCCTGCAGGGGTGTTAGTCCCACATCGCGCAACTGCGCCTCCGTCAATTGGCCTAGGGCCTTTCGGGTGCGGTGGCGAAGGGTCCATTTAGACACAGTGACAGCAAATTGAACAGCGATGACCGATACAATCGGTAGGGCATTGTTTTCACGTAGGTAAATTAACGCGTCTATGTTCTGATATGCTGTCCGTGTCATGGTAATCTCCTAAATTGTATTGACACAATTTGACGGTATTGTCATAAGTGTTGATACATATAGTGATACAAAGAATCTATGGAAACATTGTAATGGATACAATTTGGCAGCCAACCCTCACGGATGGGGCAGGGCCTAAGTATAAAGCAGTTGCGCAGACCATCCGCGATGGAGTGGCGCGCGGCGAATTGGCGGAGGGGGCAAAACTGCCACCTGTCCGTGATTTGGCGTGGAAGTTGGGCATAACGCCGGGAACAGTTGCCCGGGCATATACTATCCTGACTGACGAGGGGATGTTGACAGCCGAAGTTGGTCGCGGAACATTTGTGGCGTCCAAACGCAGCTTTGCACCGCTATATATGCCGATTGAGGTCGATTCAGCGATCCACGATGAAGAGCAGCAAACCTATCAGGTGAACCTGTTTTCTCCACACTTGCCAAACGTGGGGCAGGCCAGCTTGATCCGTCAATTGCTGTCAGACATTGCCCACGATCCACCGTCAGGCATGATGCATTATCCTAGTCGCCAGAATTCGCTGTCTGCGCGCCAAGCGGCTGTAAGCTGGTTAAAGAACGCACCGCTGGGTGGGTTTCGTGAGGGGGATCTTACCTTAACCAACGGCGGGCAAAACGCGATTTTAATTGTGATGCAGGCGGTCCTAAAGGGGCGCCGCCCGACTGTATTGGTTGAAGAGCTCGCATACCCCGGCTTCCGCCGTGCCGCTGAATTGCTACGCGTAAATGTTGTGCCAATTGCAATGGATAAGGACGGGATCATTCCCGAAGCGCTGGCTGCCGCATGTGATGCCTACGAGGCGCAAATTCTGTGCACGTCGCCTGAGGTTCATAATCCCACCTGTGGCTTCACACCTGAAAGCCGTCGAAAAGAGATTGTTCAGATCGCGCGCAAACACGATCTGCAAATATTAGAAGATGATTGTTATCGCATGGGCGCTGCCGAGGCACCTACTTATCGAATGCTTGCGCCTGAGCGCGGTTGGTATGTGTCTTCGATTTCAAAAACGGTCACACCATCCTTACGCATTGGCATCGCTGTCGCTCCTGAAGGTAAGGGCCCAAAACTGCGCCGAGCTGCAGAGCATTCATTCTTTGGGCTGGCGACACCTATCACTGATCTTTGTGCCCGTCTTCTTGTTCATCCACAGCTGGATTCACTGACGACAAAGGCGCGGATGGGGACCAATGCATTTGTTGAAATCGCTGTAAATATCCTTGGCAGCTATGACCTGCATTGGCGCAAGGATGTACCGTTCCTTTGGCTGAAGTTGCCGGAGGGTTGGCGCGCAGGTGCGTTTTGTCAGGCTGCTGAAGCAGTTGGTGTGCAAATTCGCCCAGCTGAAGAATTTGCCTGTCGCGATGCGCGTGTGCCCCATGCGGTGCGCTTTGCCATCAATGCTGGAGTGAGTTTAGAGAGCTTTGAGGCAGCTATTGGCCGTCTTCGTGATCTTCTGGATAATCCGCAAGAACAGATTGGGGTCTGATCGCTAAAGCAGACCACCAGCGCCCCAAGCGAGCCCAATAATAATCGCAATAGCTGAAAGCAGCCCAGAGTAGGCAGCGATCTTAGGAACGGAAAACGGGCGCTCCCCATAGGTACGTCCGTCGATGCCTGACACAACAACCTTCATTGGCTGGCCTCTATATTCGTAGTGCAAAATCCATACGGGCAAGAGGATACGGCGATAATGAATGCCTGATGTGTGAGTGTGGTAGCCAAGGTTATTCACACCTGATTTGTTGATATGTTGTTTGATCCGGTTGCGGATCAACAAACGCTTGTCAGCCTCATTCGAGTCTAACCCGTCGGCGACGCTTTGGTGGTGGCGCTCTGCTGCAAATCCAGCCAGATAGCCTTCGCGGTATGGGCGCAGGGCGCTTGGATCAAAGTCGTGCAAAATCCCATCGCGGATCAATGGGGTCACGTGGGGTGATGCGGGCATTAAGAGGTCATCAAAACTGATCCTCATTTTGCCTTTGGTCGTCTTTGTCCGACGGTTGCTGCTGCTGCCAACGGTGTATTGGGCCCAATACTCGACGGCTTCTTCGCTATCAAAGGTCCAGAACGGCGCATACAGTCCTGCAACCCGTGCCTTTGCGACGATGTCCTCTAAATCATTGGGGGCGGCAATGCGTCGTTTCACCCAGTCTTGGGCCTGGTGTTGGGCATACATCGCGTCGATCTCAAACGGGATCAAAGCCATCGTTTCATAACTGGTGTCTTGCGTACCTAAAACTACAGGTCCATCGCAATAAGGGCAGCGTTCAGACAGGGCAGGGCCGGTGAATAAAACAACCCCACCACATGTTTTACAGTGATGCGCACGGGTTTTGCTAAGGTCTGGCAGATCCTCCCCAGTCAAGTTTGGATTATAGCCTAGTTCTTCCGCTGCCCTATAATCATCATCTGTTTTTAAATCATGGACATTGCCACAGCTGGCACATTCTAGCCCGCGATAAGTTGGGGAATAGCTGCACTGGCCAGCACAAGTTGGGCATCGAAGATCAGACTGTGTGGCGTTGGTGGTGTCCATCAATCGGAGTCCGCGATTGCAGCCGCAATTTCAATTATGATGCGAAGGCGAAGCCAAGAGCGGTCCACGGCACCCTGTAAATCACCAGATACGCCCCAATCACCAATGATGGTTGCTACAAACCACGTGGTCATCAACCAAAAAACAATCATTGACCAACCAGCTATTGTGCGGATCCAGCCTGCGGATCCCTGTTTCAGCTCATGATGGCCTTCATATACCCTGATCAGCTTTACAACAGGCAGCATCCCCACAAAAGTTGCAGCTATCATTAAGACGAGTGCGGCAAGGAGTGGTGAGGTCAGCGGCGCCATGAAATGTAAAACTCATTTAAATCGTCAAATTGAAGCTTGTTAAATATGTGCAAGCCATTGGGATTGATTACAAGAGGCGTTATTGGGTTTAGACAGCTCCAATTTTATGGGGTATTTTAATACCTTATTTTTAACATATTGTTTTTACTTGTTTAAAACATGATTGTTGTGCTTGATCACGCTCGCACTTGCTATATAAGCCGCTCATCACATACCAGAGTTGGTCATTAGACCTGCTCACTCACCTAAAACAGGACTATCCTGCCATGAAAACCTTTTCTGCAACACCAGCAGATATCGAAAAAAAATGGATCATCATTGATGCTGAAGGCATCGTGTTGGGTCGTTTGGCTTCGATTATTGCTATGCGCCTTCGCGGCAAGCACAAAGCAACGTTCACACCGCACATGGATTGCGGCGACAACGTTATCGTCATCAACGCTGAAAAAGTTCAGTTGACTGGTAACAAACGTCAAGAGCACCACTACTGGCACACTGGCCACCCAGGTGGTATCAAGTCACGTACAAAAGAAGAAATCCTCGAGGGTAAATACCCAGAGCGCGTTCTGACTTTGGCTGTGAAACGTATGTTGCCAGGCAACCGCCTGAGCCGTCAAATCATGACCAACATGCGTGTATATGCTGGTGCTGAGCATCCACATGAAGCGCAAAACCCAGAAGTTTTGGATGTCGCATCCATGAACTCTAAAAACACACGGAGCGCATGAGCATGTCTGACGAAATCAACACACTCGAAGACTTGCAAGCTGTTGTCGGCGAAGCCACAGCACCTGCAATCGAATTGACTCCACGTGAGCCAGTGATCGACTCATTGGGCCGTTCATACGCAACAGGCAAACGTAAAGACGCGGTTGCACGCGTGTGGATCAAGCCTGGTACAGGTAAAGTTATTGTAAACGGCAAGCCGCAAAACGAATACTTTGCGCGCCCTGTTTTGCAAATGATCCTAGCACAACCTTTCACCATTGCTGGTGTTGAAGGCGAATTTGACGTGGTTGCCACTGTCAAAGGCGGCGGTCTTTCTGGTCAAGCTGGTGCGGTTAAGCACGGTGTCTCCAAAGCATTGCAACTTTTCAACCCATCCCTTCGTGGTGCGTTGAAAGCTGCTGGCTTCTTGACACGCGATAGCCGCGTTGTTGAGCGTAAGAAATACGGTAA
>DLQI01000048.1:48299-54709 GCA_002478745.1 Rhodobacteraceae bacterium UBA7436
AAGCGTTAATCTTTATTCACGATTTTGGAATGGGGCGTGCCGATTGGCGCGCCCTTTTTCGTTTGCTTAGGGCATGCCACTGGTGATTGCCCTTAGGTGTGCCTAGATTGAGTACAACAATAGGAACGTGCTTATGAAATTCTCAGTCCTTGATCTTGCCCCCGTTCCCGAAGGTTCAGACGCGGCCCAAGCAATGTTGAATATGGTCGATCTTGCTCAACGGGCTGAGAACCTAGGCTATCACCGTTACTGGATGGCCGAACACCACAACATGGCAGGTATTGCGAGTGCCGCGACCTCGGTGTTGATCGGTCATGTCGCCAGCCAAACCAATACAATTCGTGTGGGCGCGGGCGGTATCATGCTGCCAAATCATGCGCCTTTGTTAATTGCCGAACAATTCGGGACATTAGCCACGCTTCACGGCGACCGTATTGACTTGGGACTTGGCCGAGCACCTGGCGGGGACCAAGCCGTTTACCATGCATTGCGCCGCACTGGCAGCGATGACCTCCCCGCTGATGTCCATGAATTGATGAGCCTATTGGGTGATCCCCAGCCACAGGCCGCTGTTCGTGCATTACCGGGTGAGGGAACGCATGTGCCAATATGGATTTTGGGGTCGTCACTGTACGGTGCACAATTAGCTGCACATTTTGGCCTGCCATACGCCTTCGCCTCACATTTCGCGCCCGCTGCTTTGGAGGAAGCGGCATATATTTATCGCCGTGACTTCAAGCCCTCCACCAAGTTGGCAGAGCCCTATTTCATGTTGGCGGCAAATGTCTTTGCTGCGGAAAGTGATGAAGAAGGGGCCTATTTGCGCACCTCGATGCAACAAGCCTTTGCGCGTATGCAAACGGGTACCCGAGGCAAGCTGCCACGACCTGTGAAAGACATTGATGTTGCGATTGGTGAGAGAATGCGGCGCAGCGTCGAACCAATGTTGCGGGTTTCAGCAACAGGTTCGCCTGAGACGGTGCGCAAACACTTGGAAAGTTTGATCGAAATTTACGAACCCGACGAGATGATCCTAACAGGTCAAATCCATGATCATGCAGCGCGGGTTAAATCGTTTGAGATCGCTGCGGATGCAATGGATCAGATACTGGCCGCTCAATCGTCCGCGTCAATCAACCCTAATCCGCGCAGATAAATACCAATCCCAGTTTCTAGCAAATCTTCTGGTGGAAATGGGGATGCGCGTCCCGGCGAATTACGGGCAAACAGTTCAACAACGCCGTGGCTCATGGCCCAAATATGTGCGCTGAACATGGATGCGGGTGGACGTTTTTCAATAGGGATATGCTCGCTTAAATCCGCAGCAGCTTTTTCTAAAACGTCATTGGCACGTTTTGAGGCTGCAGCCAATTCAGGTGTTCGGTTGACCGAAATGCTACTTTCAAACATTGCGATGTAGTGCCCTGGGTATTTCTGCGCGAATGCCAAATATGCACGCCCAGTGGCCCCAAACGCTGCCATGGCTGAGGGTTGGCCTGATTGATAGGCAAACTCCATCAGGTCAGCGAACATGTCATACCCCTGTCGCGCGGCTTCTGCGATCAGGTCTTCGCGTCCGTCAAAGTGGCGGTATACCGCAGCAGGGGTCACGCCCGCCGTTTTCGACGCTTCGGACAGCGTAAAACCTGTTGGGCCTTTAGTCTCGATCAGGGTTAACGCCGCGTCGATCAAGGCCTGTTTTAGATTGCCGTGATGATAGCCGCGCTTAGACATTCCAGATGTCCGGCCCACCACAGATGGCTGTATCAATGTCGCCAATCGCTTTGGGGTCTTTGTTTGTGTAATCCAACGCGTGCAAAACTGTACGAATTGCATTCAGGCGCGCGCGGCGTTTGTCATCAGAGCGAATGATCGTCCAAGGGGCGACATCGCTGTGAGATCGCTCAAGCGTTTCTGCGATTGCGGCAGAATACTCATCCCACTTTTTTAAGCCTTCGACGTCAATCCAGCTTAGTTTCCATTGTTTCAGCGGATCACTTTCGCGGCCCAAGAAACGGCGCAGCTGCTCTTCACGCCCAACGTTCAGCCAGAATTTGAACAGATGTACACCGTCACTGGTGATCATTTTTTCAACGTCTTTGACTTGGTTGAAAAACACTTCGCGCTGTTCTGGTTTGCAAAAGCCAAACACATGTTCCACGACACCACGGTTATACCAGCTGCGGTCAAAAAATGTCATACCGCCCGAGGTCGGTAGGTGTTTGATATAACGTTGGAAATACCATTCACCCATTTCTTTTTCAGTTGGTTTAGACAGGGCAACAACACGTGCGCCGCGTGGGTTCAAGTTCTCGCGGAACCGTTTGATTGTCCCACCTTTGCCTGCCGCATCACGACCTTCAAAAACAATAGCAACACGTGAACCGCTTTCTGTGGCCCAAGCCTGCATTTTGACCAGTTCGATCTGTAGCTTCGCCAACTGCCCTTCATAGACCTTACGTGCCAACCGTTCTTGATGTGGATAGCTGTTGCTGATGATATCGCTTTTGTCAGAGCACTTAATCGCGTTACGCACACTATCTGGTGCCAGGTCATTGAAAAACGCACTGATACCGCCGTCAAAAGGTAGGGTCATTGTCCGGATCCTTAATGTAACTGTTCTTTACATCTATATGGGGCAGTGGGCCGCTTAACGCAAACCCGCACGTGACGCCGCGCGATGAATTGCTGCAATTACGGCATCATGTGAGAGATGCTGCGGCATATGGCCAATCCCCTCAAGTGTGACCAGATTTGCGCCTTCCACGTCTTCAACCAAGCGCTTTGAGTGAACATGAAGCGGCACAATGGTATCTGTATCGCCGTGCACGATCTCAAGTGGGAGGGTGAGAGCGGCGTATCGATCCGATATCGCGCGCAGATCTTCCTTTAGGGTTTTCCGTTGACGCGCATTTGCCATCAGCGAAGAGGGGCGCAAGATCAGTGGTATGCCAATGTGGTCAGCATATCCTGAAACAGGTTCTTGTGGTTGGAACGTCTCATTCAAGTTTTTGGCGACGTATTCGTCGCTGACCCATGCTGAAGCAAGCCGTGATAAGATAGGACCGCTGAGTGGATGCGCCAGTGCACCAGTCAGCGCGTCTAACTCGCCTTTCCACGGGTACGCAACGCCAGAGATAGATACCGCAGCAGCGATGTTATCAGGGCGCGCAACAGCCCACGCAAGAGCTATAGCACCGCCAAGGCTTTGGCCTGCAACGATAGGTTTGTCCGCACCAATAGCTTGAGCCGCGAAGGCCAATAACTCTGCTTGGTCGGTAACTGAAACACCAAACGGTGCCAATTCAGGGGTATATCCCAAGCCGGGACGGTCAAAAATGATGACGCGGTAGGATTGTGCCAGTTTTTTGGCCAAACCAAATGTGAAGTCTCGGGTATTGCCCGATGATCCATGGATAAGAACCAAGGCTGGGCCATTTCCCATCTCGATGTAATGGACTGGATGTCCAGCGACTTCGACAAAATTTCCCTGCGCTGGAAACTGCGCGGTGGCGCGTTTGGCGTTTTGTCCTACGCGCCAGAGGGTGGTGGCGACGGCCAAAACCATCGCCACTAAGATCAACATAAAGACGCCCTTAAGCACCAATCTCATCCATCTCAAACGGGGTCGTTTGATAGATGCTGTTCAGCCAATTACCGTAGAACAAGTGGGCATGGCTGCGCCAACGGTTGGTAGGTTCTTGGGATGGATCATCACCTGGATAGTAGTTTGTCGGAATGTTGATCGGCGTTCCTGCCTCCACATCACGATCATATTCTTGTTTCAATGTACCACTGTCATATTCAAAGTGGCTAAAGATATAGACGCCACGATGTTTGGGGTCTTGGACGACACAAGGGCCGACTTCGTCGCTTCCGAGCAGTGTTTTTAGACCATCACTGGCATCAATCTCAGATTGATGCATCTCAGTCCAACGGCTGGTTGGAATAACGCAATCATCTGAAAAACCTTGTAAATATGGCGATATTGGGTCCAAGTTTTTGTGGCGAAAACACCCAAAAGCCTTGTCATCTAGCATATGCTTTTTGACGCCGTGAAAATGATTGATCATGGCCATACCACCCCAGCAGACACCCATTGTTGAGTGCACATTGGTCTGTGTCCAGTTCATGACCTCGGTCAGTTCCTCCCAGTAATCAACGTCTTCGAACTCAAGGTGTTCAATTGGAGCACCAGTGATGATCAAACCATCAAACTTCTCGCCTTTCACCTCAGAGAATGGGCGATAGAAGCTTTCCATATGTTCAGCAGCCGTATTGCGTGTCTTGTGATCAGACATCCGGATCAGGTTCAAATCAATCTGAAGAGGCGTCGCACCGATAAGGCGTGCAAACTGGTTTTCTGTCTGAATCTTCTTGGGCATCAGGTTTAGCAGCGCAATGCGTAAAGGGCGTATATCTTGGCGTGCGGCCGCGTCTTCGTCCATCACTGATACACCCTCGCGTGAAAGCACGTCAAAGGCTGGCAGTGTTGCTGGAATTTTGATCGGCATAATTTTAGTCCTGATTTTGTGTTCGTAGTGCAGAGATGGCGGTGAGGGGCGTCTGTTTCCAGTATAGGGCAATCACAAGTTGCTGAAACAGATGTCAGTCTTGCCTCACATTCGATCGATAGCGTGACCGATCAATGCATCAAAATCTGCAGCTGACTTTAAAGATGCAACTTCATCCGCAGTCACCGTAACGCCCCAGCGTGCCATAGCCTCATAACGGGGCTGGCGGTGTTCAAGAGCGCGCGCATAGGTCCAACGAACGAATGCATCTGGATTAACTTTGTCGCCTGATATTCTGTTTTCATTCAGATATTCGGTCCAAGATCTAGCAAGAAATTCAGGTTGATAAGCCATCGGTTTAGGAGCTTTATCAAAACGACGTACTAGTTCTGCGGTATGGGCGTCATCGCCTTTAATCCACAGTGGTAAACAATTGGCACTCAATTCAGACATCAACGCATCACTGTCGTCGGTCGCTTCAACCCACTCGCAAATGGAGCCACCTGTGTCACAGATAAAATGTTGATAGCCATAAAGGTTGGTTCCGCGATCCGCGAAATACGCAGTGTCATTCAGCGCTGCTATCTCTGCTGTGCGGAACTGTTCCTGACGCTCTTTATATTCTTCAATGCTAAGTCCTCCAAGGGTAAGATCGCCGGGCTTGCCCAAATATGTTGATACAGCGCCCAGGTCATGGGTATGTACATTGGGTGCCAAATAGATTGCATCCTGACGGAGCATTTCGCGCAAGTATGGGTGATCCATAGCTGCTTTGATGCACGAATTGACAATGTATTCGCCCATGTAACGCGTGCCGATGCGGTAATCGATGCTATAGTGGAACCAATCGCCGGTGTCGCGCAGGATCGTGGACATGTGCGTTTTGCCCAAACCAGACATTCCAAAAACCATAACCCGTTTGTTCGGGGCGGCGGTCCATGCGTCTTTGGTTGGGTAAAGCATTGTGAAATCCTGCGAAAATATTGTTGCTCTGTCCTAAACCGCTGATGGTTTTGGGTCAATCACTTGGCAATCGTGTTACCGACGCAGTGCTTTCCAAACCCGTCCATCCAAGATGATCAAACCGACGGCCAAAATGACCAATCCAACAAAAGCATTTGCCGACAGTTTTTCACCTAAAACAACAGCACCAAGCGTGATGGCAATTGGGGCGACCAACAGCGTGACCAACATCAGGTTACCGCTGCCAGCCATGGCTAAAACGCGGTAATACAACAAGTAAGCAGCAGCTGTTGCAATCACCGCGTAATACCCAATTGCGACCAGTGTTCGGGGTTTCAGATCGAAGGTCGGCAGGCCCTCAACAAAATAAACCAAAGGCAGCATTATGACTGTGGCGCCCGTCAACATACCCGCGGCTGCCAATTGCGGGGGCATTCCCACCAAATTCTTGCGCGCCCAAACACCTGCAACTGCGTAAGCAACCGTGCCACCAATAACGGCAAGCTGGGCCAAGCTACGCAAATCGAAATTTTTGAAGTTCTCAAGGCCAATCGCGACTGCTACCCCAAAGAATCCTAATACCACGCCAATTATTTTGCGTGGCGTCAAACGTTCGTCTGAAAAGAACAGGGCTGCCATGACCACGCCAACAACGGCGGTAAAGGCGTTCAGAATTGAGGTTAGGCCAGATTCGATATGCAACTGGCCCCAAGCCATCAGAACGAACGGGATGACGTTGTTCAGCAATCCCATCACAACAAATGCAAACCATATGCGGGGATTTCGGGGCAGGGGAATACGCATCACCGCGACAACGACCCAAAGAACCAACATCGCCCACGTTACGCGATGGGCTACGGACATCAGGGGCGATATTTCATCAAGGGCTATGCGTATGGATAAGAACGATCCACCCCATATCAGTGCAAGCAC
>DLQI01000031.1:0-12234 GCA_002478745.1 Rhodobacteraceae bacterium UBA7436
AAGATAATTTGAAACCACTGATTTTGACTGTTTTTCAGCCTAATAGCGGGCTTCGCAGTTAGGCTGGGCCGTCATTACATTGCACTGCTATTCCCCTGATCAAATACCATCCACCTCTCACATCGCCCGCCCCCCCCTCACTGGTGCGTCTGGCAATGTTAATCCATCGCACGGTGGCTTCCCGAACGCCGACTGTACAATAGACTGTATATACTGTGCAGTCTGACCCCCTCATATATCCGTCAATTGCAGAGGTCTTGGCTGTAGTGTGCAATTCAGCCCCCCAATTGTACAGTTCACGGACGACAGGCCCTTTTGGACGTTATTAACAACTGTCTGTTGTTAACCTTTGAACAGAGCAGGTAACTATTGGTTAAGTTCTGTGAAACAGAGGAAGGCATCTTAATGGAAGACCCCATTTTCTTCACCAACCAAGATGCCTTTGAGGCGTGGTTCAAAGACCACCAAGACGCCAATGAAGTTTGGGTAGGCTATCATAGAAGAAGCACAGGACGTCACAGTATAACCTGGTCAGAGTCAGTCGATGTTGCGCTGTGCATTGGTTGGATCGACGGCATACGCAAAAGCATCGATAGTCAGAGCTATAAAATCCGTTTCACACCTCGCAAGAAGACAAGCGTTTGGAGCGCGGTCAACGTCAAGAAGGTCACTGAACTGACACGCCTTGGAAAGATGACCCCTGCGGGGTTGGAGCTGTTCCACAACAGATCAGATGACAAAGGGTACACCTCTGCGGATCGTAATGTACCGCTGTGCGAAGAATTTGAAGACATCATCAAAGCCAATGACGCGGCATGGCAGTTTCTGTCAAACCTCGCACCCTCTTATAGACGGGATTCAATCTGGTGGGTCATGAGTGCCAAAAAGGAAGAAACGCGGCTAAAGCGTTTGGGCATTTTGATCGAGTCATCAGAGGCCGGATTGAAAATCCCCACTATGCGCAAAAAGAACGAGCTACCAAAAAAATAGCCCCCCGTGCGCACACGGAGGGCCGATATTTTAACATACGCGATTGCGCGTTATGAACGGTCGATGCGCTTGAGTACTGCGACCATGACGATGCCGTAAACAACGTGACCAACCAAAGCGACCCAAGTGATGCCAGTGAAGTTCAAGAAGAACGGCAACCCTGCGACCAATGTGACGCCACCAATTGCGAAAACCCACAAACCAAAGCCGTAGATTGCTGATGGGATGAACCAGTGCGTTTCACCGATCACGCGCTGCCAAAGTGGTGCAAAGATAAACATCCAACCGATTGGGTAACCGATCAAACCGACCAAGTAGAAGTGTACGAAGTAGGCAGCAAAGTTGCTGTTTGGCAAACCAAGTGTGCCCAACAGGCTTTTGGCTAGGCCGTGTGGTGAAAGGTTGGCAAAGCCCAAACCCAGGCTGATCACTTGACCCCAAAGGTCAAAAGCGTTGGTGGCGAAAAAGCCAGCAACAAACATAAGGCCTAGGGTATAGGCGTTCATTTTTGGCATTGAGCGTGTGGTTGCGTCAGTCATTTGAAAATCCTTCATTTCTGCTGACTAGGAAGTGCGATTATTTCCCACCTCATAGCCAGAGTTTTCTAAGAGGATCACGCGAAAGTCAGGCAACCACCCCTTTCTGAAACACTTCAGGCTGGGCGTTGTGTCAGCAAAAGAAGGGCACCAAATACGATCATCCCAATACCCGAAGCCCTATGAATCCATTGTATATTTAACGTCGCAGAGCGTGCTGCCAAACGGCCCAATAATGCATAGATTAGGATCGCCCCCACTTCGAGCACAAGAAAGATCAAACCGATGATTGTGTAACTTTGTGCGTATGCTTCACTGACAACGAACTGTGGAAAGAACGCAGCAAACACCAAAATAGCTTTGGGGTTTCCAAGGGCCACAAAGCCTTCACGCCAGAATGCTTGCCCCAATGTGAGGGTCTGTCCCACGAACATGTTGCCGTCTGCCTTGGATGACGATCTTAGGATTTTGACACCCAGATAGATGAGATAAGCCGCCCCAACAAATTTGACCACGGTAAAGACCACGCCAGAGGCGGAAAGGATAAGCCCCATCCCCAAAGCGCTCACAACGATCATCGGTATAAAGGCGATCAAGCGGCCCAAGCTGGCGATCACTGCAAAGCCAACGCCGCGCTGTGCGCCATTGGTCAATGCCATCAGGTTGTTCGGCCCGAACGCTAAATTAATAGCGAAACAGGCCGGAACAAAAACCAGATAGTCGATCAAGGTGATTTAGCCGTGCTTGAGTTTGTGCGCTGTCGCAAAGGACACCAAACGCTTGTTGGTGCTGTCCCACAGATCAAGGCTTGCGCACTTGAAACTTTCGCGCAGGTTCATGCGGCTGCTGGAATTTGCCAACTCTTCATGATCGCGCAACACTTCGGTCAAACGGTAGAATGGAATGCGGCTGTACAAGTGGTGTACGTGGTGAATGCCGATGTTGGCAGAGAACCACTGCAAAATTGGAGGCAGGTCATAGTGTGACGAGCCGTGAAGCGCGGCTTCGTGAACTTGCCAGTCATGGTGCTCTTCCCAATGTGTCGTTTCAAACTGGTGCTGCACGTAAAACAACCAAACGCCGGTTGTGGCGGCGATCAAAGTTGTTGGAAGGAACACAAGGAACAGGGCCTGCCAGCCACCAAATTTCACGATGATCGTGAGTAGGATTGCGATGGCCAGATTGGTGCCCATTGCACTTATCCAGTCCTTCTTTTGGCTAAAGTCAGACCATGGGATACGGTTGGTCAAAAGGAACAAATAGGTTGGACCAATGCCAAACATTACGATTGGGTGGCGATAGGCCCGGTACAACAAGCGGCCCCAGCGGCTGCGCTGGTGATATTCTTCGACCGTCAATGTCATCACGTCGCCGATGCCGCGTTGATCCAAATCACCTGCGTGGCTGTGGTGAATCGAATGGGTGCGGCGCCATACATCGTATGGTGTCAGTGTAAGGATGCCGAGTGCGCGGCCGGTCCAGTCGCTGACAGTACGGTTGTCAAAAAATGATCCGTGTCCACAATCGTGCTGGATGCAGAACAACCGCAGCAAGAAACAGCCATTTATCGCAGAGATTCCCAAGGCTGCCATGTAGCTGTAATTCGCGATCCAGCAGGCCAAGACCCACAAAATGATGAACGGAACGACACTGACACCCAACTCGAAGCTGCTGCGCAAGCTGTTGGGTTCGCGGTATTTCTTTAAAATCTGGACCCAATCACGGGCAGCCATATTCGAAGAATTATCGGTTTTGTCGGTCATATTCTGCTCGTGATCTTTTTGTAATTGTCGGTCTGCAATACTGCATCATGCGGTATTAGAAAACTCCCAATATTGTGTCATGCTTTTATGGCTAAATTTTTGCGGCCAAACCCCTGCAAAATTGCCCTTTGACCCAATTCTCTTCCCAAGGGAGGAATTGTACTGTATGGCCGCGATATCTGAAATCTGTCGTTCGGACTCCGGCGGCTGAAATATAAGATACAGGAGTCAGGGGCAATTCGGCCCCTATGCAAAGGCCAATGGGCCAACAAGGAAACGTAGATGTTTAACGTAACTAAAAAATCCATGCAGTGGGGCGAAGAGACGCTTACACTGGAAACCGGCAAAGTCGCGCGTCAAGCCGACGGTTCTGTCATCGCCACATTGGGCGAGACATCCGTTATGGCCAACGTCACTTTTGCACGTAAGCAAAAGCCAGGTCAGGACTTCTTCCCTCTGACTGTGCACTACCAAGAGAAATATTACGCTGCGGGTAAAGTACCTGGTGGCTTCTTCAAGCGTGAGGCCCGCCCCACCGAGAAAGAAACACTGACTGCTCGTTTGATCGACCGTCCAATTCGCCCACTATTCGTCCCTGGCTTCAAAAACGAAGTTTTGGTGATGTGTACTGTTCTATCCCACGACTTGGTTAACGACCCAGACATGGTTGCGATGATCGCTGCCTCTGCTGCGTTGACTATTTCTGGCGCACCATTCCGCGGTCCTATCGCTGCTTGTCGCGTTGGTTTTGAGGATGGCGAATACATCCTAAACCCAGAAGTTGACGACATGCAGGACCTTCGCTTGAAGCCTGAGCAACGTCTAGACCTTGTTGTTGCCGGTACTAAAGACGCGGTGATGATGGTTGAATCAGAAGCTTATGAGCTTTCCGAAGCTGAAATGCTGGGCGCTGTCAAATTTGCACACGACTCTATCCAACCAGTGATCGACTTGATCGTTGAATTGGCTGAAGGCGCTGCAAAAGAGCCATTCGACTTCCAAGCACCTGACTATTCAGACCTGTCTGCTGCCGTTGCTAAAGCTGGCGAAAAAGACATGCGCGCTGCATTCGCAATTGGTGACAAACAAGAGCGTACATCTGCTGTTTCAGCAGCACGCACTGTGATCATGGATGCGTTGACTGAAGAGCAACAAGCCGATGCGAACCTTGGTTCCGCAATAAAGGGCCTAGAAGCTGGCATCCTTCGTGGTGACGTTGTTAAAACTGGTAAGCGTATCGACGGTCGTGCGACTGACGAAATTCGCGACATCGTTTGTGAAACTGGCATGTTGCCACGTACACACGGTTCAGCTTTGTTCACACGCGGTGAAACACAAGGTTTGGTCGTAACAACTTTGGGTACCGGAGACGACGAGCAGTTCATCGACGCACTGCACGGCAACTTCAAATCCAACTTCTTGCTACACTATAACTTCCCTCCATATTCAGTTGGTGAAGTTGGTCGTGTGTCTGGCCCAGGCCGTCGCGAAATCGGTCACGGTAAATTGGCATGGCGCGCTTTGCAGGCTGTTCTTCCCGCAGCAACTGATTTCCCATACACCGTTCGCGTTGTATCCGAGATCACAGAATCCAACGGCTCGTCTTCAATGGCGTCCGTCTGCGGTGGCTCCTTGTCCATGATGGACGCGGGTGTTCCGTTGAAGTCTGCGGTTGCTGGTGTTGCTATGGGTCTGATCATGGAAGACAACGGCGAATACGCCATTTTGTCTGACATCTTGGGTGACGAAGATCACTTGGGCGACATGGACTTTAAAGTAGCTGGTACAGAAAACGGTATCACGTCTTTGCAAATGGACATCAAGATCGCAGGCATTACGCCAGAGATCATGGAAAAAGCACTCGAGCAGGCCCGTACTGGCCGTTTGCACATCCTTGGTGAAATGAACAAATCACTTACTGGCGCGGCTGAATTCTCAGAGCACGCACCACGTATCGAAACCATGCAGATCCCAACGGACAAAATCCGTGAAGTGATCGGTTCCGGTGGTAAAGTGATCCGTGAAATCGTTGAAGTGTCCGGCGCAAAAGTAGACATCAACGACGAAGGCATCATCAAGATCGCGTCTCCAAACGGTGAAGCGATTAAGAAAGCCTACGAAATGATCTGGTCAATCGTAGCTGAGCCAGAAGAAGGCATGGTTTACACCGGTACGGTCGTTAAGATCGTAGACTTTGGTGCATTCGTGAACTTCTTTGGCAAACGCGATGGTTTGGTCCACGTTTCCCAAATCGAAAACCGCCGTTTGAACCACCCTTCCGACGTCCTGAAAGAGGGCCAAGAAGTTAAGGTTAAATTGTTGGGCTTTGACGACCGTGGCAAGGTACGCCTTTCCATGAAAGTTGTTGACCAAACAACCGGCGAAGAAATCGTTGAAGAAAAGAAAGAGCCAGCTGCGGAGTAAATCCAAAGCCTGTCTTTCTAAGACGATAGAAATAGAAAAGCCCCAGTGGAAACACTGGGGCTTTTTGTTTGTCTAACCATTGCGTTTGAACGTTGGTGCCACAGCCCAGATGGGCCGTGGCAGTCGTGGCCTTAGCTTGGTGCTTTTGTTTTGCGCAGGTATGGTAGGATCGTTTCGAACTCACCAAACTTTGCCTTTGCATCTTCGTTGCTGACGGTTGGCGGGATGATCACGTCTTCGCCCGGAACCCAGTTTGCTGGTGTTGCCACGCCTTTGGCGGACATTTGCAAACCGTCTAGTGCGCGTAAAACCTCGGCAAAGTTACGGCCCACAGTCATTGGGTACGTCATGGACAGTTTCAGCTGCTTGTCTGGGCCAATGATGAACACGGAACGTACCGTCGCGCTGTGTGCTGGTGTACGTCCGTCTGGCATGTATGCCTCAGCAGGTAGCATGTCGAAGGCTTTCGAGACTTCTAGCCCAGTGTCCGCAATGATTGGGAAGCCCGCTTTGGCATCCGCAACTTTTTCAATGTCGGCTTTCCATTTTTTGTGATCCTCAACGCCGTCGACTGAAACACCAATCACTTTGGTGCCGCGTGCAGCCCATTCATCAGCCAGCTGTGCAACCGCGCCAAATTCAGTTGTGCAGACAGGAGTGAAGTCTTTTGGGTGTGAGAACAAGATCGCCCAAGAATCGCCAATCCAGTCGTGCAATTGGATCGTGCCGTGGTCTGTTTCCACAGTCATATTCGGGATCGTGTCGTTGATACGTAGGCTCATCGTGGTACTCCTTATTTGCTCCAGCGTCGGGGTCCATCATAGCCTGTGCAATGTATGGATACATCCCCGTCCTTGATACTGATTTAATGTGGTGACACAGTGTTTTCAATTGGAGGCCCAAAGTTAGGGCCGCTGCATGTTATCGGGAGAAATGTCATGCTGGAGAAACGCGATTTTTTTATCAACGGAGAGTGGGTCAAAAGCCAAGGCGGCACGAACCATCACGTCATCGATCCATCCACAGAAGAACCAACAGCCGTTATCACGCTAGGTTCTGAGGCAGACACCAACGCCGCCGTTGCTGCGGCAAAGGCTGCGTTGCCAGCATGGATGGCAACCCCAGTTGAAGAACGTATCGCTTATGTTTCCAAGCTGATCGAAGTTTACGAGTCCCGCGCCGAAGATTTGGCCGTGGCGATGAGCGCCGAAATGGGTGCTCCTATTTCGATGTCTCGTTCCAGCCAAGTTGGCGCAGGATCTTACCACCTCAAGAACTTTATCCGCGCGGCCAAGGGTTTTGAATTCAGCCGCCCGTTGGGATCGCACGCGCCCAACGATCGGATCATCTATGAACCCGTCGGTGTGGCCGCGTTGATCACTCCGTGGAACTGGCCGATGAACCAAGTGACCCTAAAAGTTGGCGCGGCCGCTATTGCGGGTTGCACTATGGTGCTTAAGCCATCCGAGGAAAGCCCAATCAACGCGATGGTCTTTGCCGAGATGATGGAAGAAGCGGGTTTCCCCAAAGGTGTGTTCAACATGCTGAACGGTGACGGTGTTGGCGTTGGCTCAACCCTATCTGGTCACAAGGACGTGGACATGGTCAGCTTCACCGGTTCGACCCGTGCAGGCACGTTGATTTCCAAGAACGCCGCCGACACCCTGAAACGTGTGCATCTTGAGCTGGGTGGCAAAGGTGCCAACTTGATCTTTGACGATGCAGACGAAAAGGCCGTGAAGCGTGGCGTTATGCATATGATGCAGAACACAGGTCAGTCCTGTAATGCACCTAGCCGTATGTTGGTCCAGAAGGGCATCTACGATCAAGTTGTGGCCGAAGCTGCCGCAATCGCTGACAAGATCACTGTAGGCCCTGCATCAGAGGAAGGTCGCCACATTGGTCCTGTTGTGAACGAGGTCCAGTGGAACAAAATCCAAGGGATGATCGAAACAGGGATCGCTGAGGGTGCCAAGCTGGTTGCTGGTGGTCCGGGGCACCCTGAGGGGCTGAAGCGTGGGTTCTATGTGAAACCAACGGTCTTTGCGGACGTGAATAATCAGATGGCCATTGCGCAACAAGAGATCTTTGGCCCGGTGTTAACGATCATCCCGTTTGAGACAGAGGAAGAAGCCGTCGAGATCGCCAATGACACGCCATACGGTTTGACCAACTACGTTCAAACCCAAGACATGGCGCGCGCCAATCGTTTGGCCACGCAACTGCGGTCTGGCATGGTCGAAATGAACGGCACATCCCGCGCCGCAGGTTCCCCGTTTGGCGGCATGAAGCAGTCCGGCAACGGACGTGAGGGTGGCGTTTGGGGGTTGGAAGACTTCCTAGAGGTGAAGGCCGTTTCTGGCTGGACGCCTGAGTAAGCTTTGCACCACTGTTAAGTTAAGAAAGGGCTGCCAGTTTTGGTGGCCCTTTGTTTTCGAGGGCTCGATATACCCAAGATATGCGCAATCGGTCTTTGTTAGAGACGTCTCGTCAGAGGCGGAATGTTTTCTGGCGTTATGACCTGAATATGGGAAATGGGTGTCTCTTTCCGCTCGAGCGCCAGTTTGTGGTGGTGCAAGAACGCATGAAACACGTTTTGCAAATCCACGCGCAAATCGTGGTGAAGCACGAAACTGAGGTTCCCCTGTTCGATGAGCGTTCGGTTGTCGTTGTCCAGATCGTGGGCCACAAAAATGTCGGGTCTTAAGGCGTTCTGTTTGAGAACCTCCAAGATCGTCTTATTGCCCCCACCCATCGAATAGACAGCGCGCACTTGATCCAGACCTTCGACAACAGTCTGGATAATCCGCGCGGTTTCGAAATGTACGCCGCTGCCACCGTTTGCATCGACAATACATAGCCTTGGACAAAGGCGGCTGAGTGTCACCTTGAACGCCACTTCGCGTTCTTCTTCACCCAGAAAGAGATTGTTGCTTTTGGAGGTCAGAACCGTTCCCGCACCCTCCCCAATTGACTTGGCAATCAGATAGGCGGCCGTGCGCCCCGCGCTTTGATTATCAAGTCCGACATAGGCGATGCGTTTTGTCGTGGTCAGATCAGTAACCAAAGTGACCACAGGAATACCTGATGCGATCAGTTGATCAACGGCCGCGCGTATCTTTGGCAAATCACGCGCTTTGAGGCAGACCCCATGGCTCCCCCTTTTGGCAATGCGAGACAACGCAGAAACCACATCATCCTCGTCCATAATCTCTTGGGCCAAGAACCGTGGGCGGCACACGGCATTTGCGATACGTGGTAACACTTGTTCGGCGGCGTGCTGTACTTCACGGCTGAAGCGCGAGGGCGCTTCGATGACAAAATCGAAAAACAGACGGCGTCCACGGGCACTAAGTTGCCCCTCTTGTCCTTCAAGCTCTGAAATTGCGGCGGCAACACGTGCCTTGGTTTGTGGACTGACATGCGCGCGGTTGTTGATCGCGCGGTCAACAGTCGCGGTGCTAAGCCCCGATTGTCTGGCAATTTCTTTTAGGGGAAAACGATGTGTCATTTGATGCCTTTCTGATGTCTTTTTCGAAACCAATCAAGGTCTTTTTATTGAACAGTGAAGACAACACAGGGAGACATTCAATGAACGACCAGACTAAAATTGATGCCGGGTATTTTGATAGTATAGATTGTGATTTGGGCGAATTCACCGCGCTTATTGATCAAACTGCGGACTCCTCAGACGTACCGCATGCCGCCGAAGTTCAAAAGAATGTACCCATTTATGACATGACCAATTTGCGCTCAACCCTTGAAGATAGGGCGCAACGTCGGGCAATCATGGCTGAATGGGCGCGTGTTCTTCAAACAGGCGCAGGTATTCTGGTTTTGCGTGGTGCATATGCGGACACTGGCATTCTTGACGAAGCAACCGCGATTTACGAGCACATTATAGAAACGGAAAAGCTGGCAAGCGGCGGTGGAGGGGACCATTTCGCGGCCTCAGGGTCGAATGATCGGATATGGAATTCTTTGCAAAAACTTTGCGAGGCATCACCAGAGGTGTTTTTGCGCTACTTCGCCAATACTTCCATCGCGGCGGTTTGCGAAGCGTGGCTTGGCCCGAATTATCAAATGACTGCACAAATCAATTTGGTTCATCCAGGCGGCGCAGCGCAGCAGGCACATCGTGATTATCATCTTGGCTTTCAGACTGCGGAGACAAGTTCACAGTATCCCGCACATGTGCATGATCTTTCGCCTGCCCTGACCTTACAGGGGGCCGTCGCACATTGTGACATGCCTGTTGAAAGTGGTCCAACAAAGCTATTGCCGTTTTCACAACTCTACCGCGCTGGTTATGCAGCATGGCGTAGGGACGACTTTCGCGCATTGTTTGAAGAACGGTACATTCAACTGCCGCTGGCGAAAGGGGACGCCTTATTTTTCAACCCTGCTGTTTTCCATGCTGCCGGCGCAAATTCGAGCAGTGATATTCACCGTATGGCAAACCTGTTGCAGGTGTCCTCTGCGTTCGGGCGTGCAATGGAAACGGTCGACCGCGAGAAGATGTGTAAGTTGCTATATCCACATGCGGTGAGTGCACATCAGAACAAGACGATGGGTGTTGCCGATTTAAGGGCTGCGATTGCTGCATCTGCAGAGGGTTATTCTTTCCCGACCAATTTGGACCGCGATCCCCCCAAAGGCGGGCTTGCCCCAGAGACCCAGCAAGCATTGTTCACCCGTGCCCTTGCTGAAGGTTTGGATCTAAAGTCGTTTACAGAGATTTTAGATGAGATGCGCAGCAAACAGTTGGCATAGCTTTTACCAGCGGTCTTAAAACGGTGCCTTCGCCCATACCCGCAACGACTGTCCGTTCTCAGGATGTTTCACACGCAGCTCTTCGGCGTGCAGCATCATGCGTGGGAACGCTTGGCTTTGCTCATGTCCATAAAACGGGTCGCCTAAAATCGGGTGACCCAATGCCAGCATATGCAGACGCAATTGGTGGGTTCGCCCCGTTTTCGGGATCAATCTGATCCGCGATGTTTCGCCTTGATCCTTAAGCAACCGCCAATCGGTGACAGAGGGTTTACCCGTTTCATGGCAGACCATTTGTAGGGGGCGGTTTGGCCAATCGACGATCAATGGCAGATCGACGGTGCCTGCCTTTTCCTCGGGCACACCCCAAACACGGGCGACATACATCTTCTTGGTTTG
Source organism: Rhodobacteraceae bacterium UBA7436 (assembly GCA_002478745.1). Lineage (GTDB taxonomy): Bacteria > Pseudomonadota > Alphaproteobacteria > Rhodobacterales > Rhodobacteraceae > Ascidiaceihabitans. The sequence goes on from DLQI01000031.1 coordinate 10,886, forward strand.
GCGTTCTTGGAACTGCATCGAAAGCGTTCGCTGTGCATGTGGGTTCAGCCCAAAGATCATCACCCCCGAGGTATCGCGATCCAAGCGGTGTACCAGCAAGGCATGGGGAAACACCTTTTGCACTCGCATGATCAGGCAATCCGCCAAATGTTCGCCCCGTCCGGGGACGGACAGCAGGCCGGCAGGCTTATCAACGGCAATGACATCTGCATCGTCATGCAAAATGACAAGCGGATCGTGCGGGGGGTTATAGGGTGTTTGCATGCCCTCAGTTCACAGATGTGCGTTATGTTTTCAACCCTCTCGAAGCATCTTGCGAAACATAGAGACCGAATAGATCACCAATGCGGCCCAGATCATCGGAAAGGCGATCATACGGGCACGCCCGAATTCCTCACCGAAGGCAAAGACAGCAACAAGGAAGATCAACGTCGGTGCGATGTATTGCATGATGGCGATGGTGGTCAGCTGCAGCCCCTTTGCCCCATTCGCATACAGCAGTAGCGGCACAGCCGTCACGATACCGCAGCCCATCAACATCAACGTGTCGCGCGTTGGACTAAGTTCAAAACGGTTCTGTCCCTGCACGCCCAACCACGTCACATAAATCAGTGCGGGTACCAGTAGGATCAACACTTCTAATAAGAACCCTTGGTTCGGACCGATCGGCAGCTGCTTTTTCGCAAGGGCATACAGCCCCCATGAGACGGTCAGCCCCAAAGACACCCAAGGCACTGACCCATTTGAAACCGCCAAAACGACAACAGCACCTGCGGCCAAAGCGATGGCGACAAGCTGTGCGCGGGTTAACGCTTCACGCAGGACAATCGCGCCAAGTGCGACACTAAACAGCGGGTTTATGTAATACCCAAGGGCCGCATCAAGGGTACGGTCGGCGGCAATCGCCCACACATAAATCCCCCAGTTGATAGAGATCAGCGCAGCGGTAACGCAGGCCATTCCCAACATCTTTGGATCCATGATGGCGCTGCGCACATCCTTGGTCCGCCCCAAAACAATTAGCAGAACCCCAGCAATGGGCACCGACCAGATCACGCGGTGCGCAACCACCTCAGCCGATGGCAGATGCGACAACAGCTTGAGATAGATCGGTAGGAAGCCCCACAAGAAATACGCCGCAAAGGCAAAGCTAAAGCCAGAAAGGGTATCGCCACTTGGGGGCGTCGATGGCTTTGACATGAGGATGCTCCGATCGCTGGATAAACTATGGGTAACAGCCTTATTCCTGCTGTCCATTACTATAAATTACGGAGAAATTCAGTAGTCGTGCCTGGCTCGCGAAAAACCGCCGAAACAAAGGGTATGGATTCCCCTACTTGAGTGAAACC
>DLQI01000031.1:12323-21631 GCA_002478745.1 Rhodobacteraceae bacterium UBA7436
TGTGGGAAGCCGATCCAATTTGGCCCTGACAGTTACAAACCAGGCGCCAAGTCACACAAAGCCCAACCAGGTCCCTCTGTGTGGAATGGCGAAACCATTACGATTCCAGAAACCGGTGTTTATATCTGCATCTTTTCAGGAACTTGTGAGACTGATGGCGACACACAAAGCGCTCAAATTCACCTAAATTTGCGCCAAGTCTCAGAGAGTGTGATTACAATCGGAAGCACGTCTATCGGTGAAAAAACCTGTGAAAAATCTATTTATCGTCGCGTATCTAGATTTGAAAAGGGCGACGAAATTTGGTTATCAGCAACACGCGAAGACGGACAAAATGTCCGCATCAAATCCGCTAAATGGATGTTTCATCACTCTCTTCCTTTGTGATGCTCATCAAAATGATTCGGTGCGCAAACTGCCGTTAAAGCTGTTTACGCATCAAACCTTAGACCTTCACACGCTCTGATTTAGGATCATAGAAAGGTTTTAGCTGTGCCTGGGCTTTAACCCGCGTGCCCATCACATCGATTTCAAAGGATGAAGCCAGCAGCTCTGCCACGCTTTCGCCTTTACATGGCACATAGCCCATACCGATGGCCGCACCCACGTGGTGTCCGTATCCGCCCGAAGACAAATAGCCAACGTTTTCACCATCCCGCAGGATCGGTTCGTTGTGGTACAGCAACGGCTCTGCGTCGGTCAGTTTAAACTGGACCAAGCGTTGCTCAAGCCCTGTTTCGCGTTTTGCCAACACGGCGTCACGACCGATAAAGTTAGGCTTGTCCGTTTTAACAGCAAAGCCAAGGCCCGCTTCCAGAACGTGATCCTCTGATGTGATGTCATGCCCAAAGTGACGGAAGCCTTTTTCCATCCGGCATGTGTCCATCATATGCATCCCGCACAGTTTTAGTCCCATGCCTTGGCCCGCCTCATGCAGCGTTTCAAACATATGGCCCGCCATGTCGGACGGCATATAGATTTCCCAACCCAACTCGCCCACATAAGTCACGCGGTGCACACGAGCGAGGCCCATGCCCAGTTCGATTTCTTGCGCCGTGCCGAAGGGGTTCACATCGTTGCTAAAGTCATTCGGCGATACCGCTTGCAGCAGTTTGCGCGCGTTTGGTCCCATCACGGCCAAGACGCCTTCGCCCGCGGTGACGTCCGTGATCACCACGTTAAAGTCACCCTGATTGCGGCGCATCCATGTTTGGTCTGCAAGGCGCGTCGCAGCGGGTGTAACGACAAGATAACAGTTCTCTTCGATCCGCGTGACGGTCACATCCGCCTCGATCCCAGCCTTGGAATTCAGGAACTGTGTGTAGACAATTTTGCCAACGGGCACATCGTAATCACCGCCACCGATGTAGTTCATAAAGGCCATTGCATCACGGCCCTCAACCCGCAATTTCCCGAAGGATGTCATGTCATACATGCCTACATTATTGCGCACTGCATTGTGTTCGGCGGCCACGTTGTCAAAGAAATTTTGGCGTTTCCATGAGTATTCGTATTCAGGTTTCTGGCCCTCATTTGCGAACCAGTTGGCGCGTTCCCAACCTGCAATTTCGCCCATGACGGCGCCCTGATCCAACAGATGTTGGTGGAACGGCGTGCGGCGCACGCCGCGCGCTGTTGCCTTTTGGCGGAAGGGGAAGTGATCGGCATAAAGCAGACCAAGCGTCTCTTTTGAACGTGCCTCAAGGTAGCGTTTATTGCCTTGGAACGGCTGCATACGGCTGATGTCTACATCGCCCAGATCAAATGGTTTTTCACCTGTATCCATCCATGCCGCCAGCGCCATACCTGCGCCGCCAGCGGATTGAATACCGATCGAGTTAAAGCCCGCCGCGACCCAGAAATTGTCCATCTCTGGCGCAAGACCAAGGTGATAGGCATCATCAGGGGTAAAGGATTCAGGACCGTTAAAGAAGGTGTGGATACCCGCCTCTGCCAACAGTGGCATCCGTTCGATCGCCTTCTCTAGAATTGGTTCAAAGTGATCGAAATCTTCTTGCAACTGATCAAATTCAAAGTCGTCGGGAATACCGTCCACAGCCCATGGTTTGGATTCTGGTTCAAACGCACCCAACAGGAATTTGCCTGCGTCTTCTTTGTAATAGGCGTGCTCATCAGGGACGCGCAGCACTGGCAATTGCGTCAGACCCTCAATCGCCTCGGTCACGATGTAAAAGTGTTCACAAGCTTGCAACGGGACATTCACGCCAGCCATGCGTCCAACTTCGTGCCCCCACATGCCGCCACAATTCACAACCATGTCCGCTTCGATGTGGCCTGAATTGCCGTCTTCATCCGTCCAATCAACGCCCGTGACGCGGCTGCCATCTTTGGCCATGCCAGTCACTTTAACACGTTCCTTGATCAGCCCACCGCGCTGACGCGCACCTTTGGCCAATGCCAGTGCGATGTTGGCTGGATCGCCCTGACCGTCGAGCGGCAAATAGACAGCCCCCACAACACCCTCAAGGTTAAGATGCGGGTACATTTCTTGGACGCGCTCGTTTGAGATTTCTTCAACCTCAACACCAAAGGCGCGGGCCATGGCAGCTTGGCGATAGATTTCTTCGCGACGTTCTTCGGTCAAGGCAACGGTAATGGACCCCACTCGTTTGAAACCAGTGGCCACGCCTGTTTCTTCTTCCAGACCCCCGTACAATTCCTGGGAATACTTCGCCAATTTTGTCATGTTCGCCGTTGCGCGCAATTGTGCGATCAGGCCCGCGGCGTGCCACGTGGTGCCAGACGTCAGTTGTTTGCGTTCCAAAAGAACCACATCTTCCCAACCCAATTTGGTGAGGTGATAGGCAACGGAACAGCCGATAACGCCGCCCCCGATAATGACAACGCGTGCTTTGTTTGGAAGTGCAGACATGGGTTCAAGCCTTATGAATCGAAGTTGATTTCACTTTGGCACAAAATGGCGCAAACTAGATCTTCAAAAACGTCATTACTGACGCTTTCGATCCATCAGATCCGTTGGCCCGATACTTTCTTAGTCTTTCGGATTGCAGTGGGTGTGATCCCAAAAAAACTGCGGTAGAGGCTGGAGAACCCGTTAGGGAACCCACAGGCCATGCCAACCTCACGCACTGATAGCGTGGTGTTCAGCAGCAGGTTATTTGCCCAGTTTAGGCGCAGTTCGCGGTAGTATGTGTTGGGTGTGGTGTTCAGTTTGCTATGGAAACGACGTTCTAATGAGCGCGATGAAATGCCCACGCGTGTAACCAATTCGGCAATCGGCATGGGGTCTTCCATATGTGATTGCATCAATTCGATACATTGATCCAACTCTTTATCGCCTGTAATACTTAGGCGTTTGCCGCCAAAGGGCTGAAGGGTTTTGAAGTCGCGGATTTTCTCATGCAACAAGATATCTGCCACAGTCATAACACCTGCCGCAGACATGTGATTACCCACCAATCCCAGCGTCAAATCGACGGTCGCGCCCATTCCCGCACAGGTCACAACGCGCCCATCATCCACTGCCAAGGCATAGGTGCCCTCCCCGCCTGGATCACCACGTTCCTGCAAAACTGCGCGATTTTCCCAGTGTGTCGTGTGGTCCCCAGATCCGTCGGGGTGTTCAGAGATGTATCGGCTGGCGGCCTCAGACAGCAAAATCACCTTGGCCTTGCGATAGCTGTAAGCCGAGATTGTTGTGCCCAAAGACAGTTCCGGATGATCAGAGTCGGTGTTGCCAATAACGAAAACATAGTCGGCCGTTGGGCGATCTGTCAGGGGTTCACACAGCGTCCCCAAACCCGCACGACAAGACACATACCCGCCTTTGGCAGAGCGATAGGTCCAATCAAACAATGTGGTTGGATTGATCCGGTTCGCCATACGCAGCACTTCGACCACGCCTGACAATTCCACCAGAACAAACCCCTCTGTCAGAATAATATCGACCCTCCATAGCTCTCCCGATGCACGGGCGCCAAAATGTGATGGGTCGATATCAATCATGACTTAGGTCGCTTTCAAACGTCGGGACAGTTCTGCGATGTGCGCAGGTCCAACTTCGCAGCAACCGCCGATAATGGTCGCGCCGTTTGCAGCCCAACCATCAGCGAAATCGGCATAAGCGTTCGGATCAAGATCGCGGCGCGCGCTGAGCATATCAACAGTTGCGCCAACTTTGTTAAAGTCCGTAGCGATACCCGTGAAACCATTCGCGTAAGCACCGACAACGCGACCACTTTTGGCAAGGATTGGCACGGCTGTGTCGACCGCTTCGGGTTTAGAGCAGTTGATGAAAACAGCCGCAGGATCGAATTCTTCCAACAATGGCATAACATCAGAAAGCAATTCGCCAGACCGCAAACGTGTGCCGTCGTCATCGCGCACAGACAAGGCGACCCAAACAGGTTTGCCCGTCACACCAGCGCCCATCAGACCGCCGCGTGCTTGATCCACAGAAGACATGGTTTCAAGCAAATGAACGTCGACGTATTGCGCGTGGATTTGTGCCAGATTGGCGTAGACCTCAGCCGCCTGTTCTGCGGGTGGGGCTTTGTCGGGCTGATAAGAGAATCCTTGCGGACCCAAGCCGCCAGCAACCATGCCTGACCCGTGCGCTTCACGCGCATCAGACGCCAGTTGGCAGGCAAGACGCGCCAGCTCTTCTAGGCGATCCAACATGCCATGTGGCTCTAGGCGGTCGGGCAGAACAGAATAGCTGTTGGTGGTGGCGATATCAGCGCCAGCTGCGAAATATTCGTCGTGCACTTGGCGTACCACTTCGGGCGCATCAAGCAAGGCTTGGACCGACCAAAGCGACGTCGCTTTACCTGCGCGTGCCACAAGTTCTTGGCCCATGCCGCCGTCTAAAATCATCATCTGCGCTATCCCTTTTCACTGCGGGTTTTAATCACGCTCAGAACCGCGTGATGGAAATCTTGCAAGAACACTTCCCCCCAAATGGCAAGATACGTGTTCACTGGCGTCCTGATTGAATAGTTTGTTTCCAAGGTCAATGAGGTAACGTCGTTTGGTAGTGATGTAAGGTGGTATGATCCCGATTGCATGTTCACAATACCACCCTGGGGGGCAATGTGGGGATCAAACGCGGTCAATGTCTCTGGCGCGTTAAAGACAAAATCCCACGTCATTGATGTATTCGATTCGAGCGCTGTCAGGTGTTCTTCGAACACAATCCCGCCCGTCCAGCGCAGCTTGCGCACGTCGCCTACCAATACCGCATCGATGGGACGCGGCGTTCCAAGGATATTGTGGGAGAATGTCCACACGCGTTGTGGGAATTCAAACAGACCAAACAGCGGTACCGCCAAAATTGGCAGCAACAGCAACGACACGTTCAAGGTATCGCTTGTTGCATTGACCAATGCCTTGCGCAAAACCACACGCATGATCCATTGCCCACACCATCCCAAAGCCATGAAAATGGGCAGTAGAATGGCAATACAAATAAGTGTTTCGAACTGCCAGAACAGTAAGATGACACAGAGTAAAACCACCGGCAGCACCATCAATTGAAATGTCTGGCGTGATGGTTTTGAAAGCAGCGGGTCAAATAACAATTGCGCCGCTGCACCGTAAAAAACTGGGAACACCGTCACAAGAACGGTTGTGACGGTGTCCAAAGAAAAGACGCCAGATAAGAAATGCAATCCATAATAGATCGCACAATAGCCAAAGGCAAAGCACACGCGCACAGCCGCGCTTTGCCTTTGAAGCCATTTTATCATGCGCGGATGCGATCGTTTTCTGGATCCCATAGTGGTTGATCGGCGTGCACAACAGCCTTGCAACGGGTGCCAAAGATTTCGATCTCAAGCTCGGTACCAGGCACTGCCAATTCCGCCTTAACAACGCCCAGCGCGATGGATTTGTTCACACGGAATCCCCAGTCGCCAGATGTCGTTTCACCGACCACTTCATCCCCATTCCAAATCGTCGACATATAAGGAGCATCGGCGAACGGTGCGTCAACAGTCATGGTCACAAACATCTTCTTAACACCCGCTTCTTTTTCAGCCAGCAATGCAGCTTTGCCGATAAAGTCTTGCGGTTTGTCAAAGCGGATAAAGCGTTCCATGCCGCCCTCTAGCAATGTGTAGTCTGTGGACAGATCACCCTTCCAAGTGCGGTACCCTTTTTCGATACGCATTGAGTTCAGTGCATACATACCAAATGGTTTGGCACCTGCATCGCGGATCGCTTCATAGGCGGCTTTGCTGTCCTCAAAGGACGTATGCACTTCCCACCCCAGTTCACCGCAGAACGAGATACGCATCAGTTTACACGGCACGCCAGCGATGGTCGCGTCTTGCAACGTGAGCCAACCTTTTGTCAGGTCCGCACCTTCAACGATGCCAGACAACAGATCACGTGACTGCGCGCCTGTGACCAATGCTGTTGACCACTCTTTGGTGATGTCTGTCATTGTAAGCGAGCCATCGGTTGGCAAGCGTGATTGCAAAAACTCAAGGTCATGCCACTGTGCCACGGCTGCTGTCATAATCCAGAAGTCGTCTTCGCCCCAACGGATGATTGTCACCTCTGTCACGATGCGCCCACGGCTGTCTGTAAAATAGCCAAGGTTCATGCGGCCCGCTTTTGGCAAGGCACCCGCGATTTGACCACGTAGCCATTCGGCAGCACCCGCCCCAGAAAGCGTATAGCGCGAGAAGCCCGGCATATCGAGGACACCGGTTGCGTTTGTACAGGCGTCGACTTCTTCCTCAACCCGTTTGACCCAAGGCCCTTCGCGCGACCATGTTTCGGTTGCGGCCTCGGATGTGTCATCGCCGTCTTGGGCGAACCAGTTGGCACGTTCCCAACCGTTATAGGCCCCCATCTGTGCGCCCGATGCCAACAGCTTGGCGTGGTTTGGCGATAGCTTTTTGTCACGTCCTGCTGGCCATTCGTGGTGTGGGAAGTGCATGGCGTATTCGTGGCCATAAGTTTCTAACGCTTTGGACAGGCAGTAGTCGTGATCGGCGTAATCTGTGTAACGACGTGGATCGATCGCCCACATGTCCAGCTCGGTTTCGCCGTGCATGATCCATTCGGCCATAACCTTACCAGCGCCACCACCTTGGGCGATGCCGAATGTGAAGGAATGTGCTTCAAATGCATTGGGAACACCCGGCATCGGACCAACCATTGGCAGACCATCCGGCGCATAGGGAATGGGACCGTTGATGTTACGGCCGATACCAGCGGTACCAAGGGCCGGCAAACGTTCCATCGCGTCCTCGATGTAGAACTCAAGACGGTCCAGATCATCGGGGTAAAGTTGGAAGCTAAAGTCGTCTGGCATTGGATCCTGAGGTGTGACCCAATGCGCCTTACAATTGCGTTCATATGGACCAAGGTTCAGACCATTTTTATCCTGACGTAGGTAGTACGAAATATCCACGTCACGGATCATGGGCATCTTGTGGCCCTTTTCTTTGGTCCACGCTTCAAGCTCTGCGATTGGCTCTGTCAGGAAATACTGGTGGGACATAACAACCATTGGAACCGTGCGTCCGCCCCAAGGTTTGAACATCTCACCAATGCGCTGTGCATAATAGCCGCCACAGTTCACAACCTTTTCGCAGCGAATGTCGCCTTTTTCGGTTTTCACAATCCACTCGTCGCCATCGCGTTCAATCCCCACAACGGAACAAAAACGTTCGATACGGCCACCTGCGTCACGGGCACCTTTTGCTAAGGCTTGGGTCAACTGTGCAGGATCAATATCACCGTCCAACGGATCCCAAAGACCACCCGCCAGATCATGGGTTTCCATGAACGGGTTCAGCTCTTTCAATTCCGCGGGTGTACAAATGTCCATTTGTAGACCCTGATAACGGCCCATACCTGCAACGCGTTCGAATTCTTGCATCCGCTCTTTTGAGTGGGCCAAGCGGATCGCGCCAGTCACGTGGTAGTTCATCGGATATCCAACATCTTCGCCCAACGAACGATACATCGCAGCCGAATACCGCTGCATGTTCATCACGGCCCAAGACCCCGCAAAGTTAGGAACATTGCCTGCCGCGTGCCACGTGGAACCGGCGGTCAGCTCGTTCTTTTCAACCAGCACACAATCTTTGTAGCCAGCTTTAGCTAGGTGATAGAGTGTCGATGTACCGACTACACCGCCACCGATGACAACCACACGGGCCGTTGTTGGAAATTCACTCATGTCTATTGCTCCCTTTGCGGCACGTTGTCCGCGATTTTGTAGTAGTCACCTTTGTCCGCGACAAAGATGTGTTTTTGAAGTTCGAGCCCTGTAGGCCCATCGATTACTCCCAAAGAAAAACTCATGCCCTCCTCGGCATGCGCTTTCCAAAATAAGAAACAGCCACAGGTCGGGCAGAACCCACGCTTGGCCGTTTCAGAGGCGGCAAACCAACGCACGTTGCCGGTAATTTCAAAGCTCTCCATTTCGCTGTACCCAGAGGCCCAGTGGTGGCCTGATTGTTTGCGACACTGCGTGCAGTGACAGGCTGATACGCTTTGACCGCCATCTTTGACGGTAAAGGTCACGCCTTTGCAGTTGCAGCTTCCTGTCAGCATCAACCTCTCCCTGGTGCGCTGGCCGTGCCCAAAAGCAAGCCATAGATGACAAAGCACGCGCCCATTGCGCGGCGAAGCCAAACGTTAAACACGACACCCATCGCTGCGCGTCCTAAGCCAGCACCGATAGCCGTGAACCCCATGTAGGACAGTGCCGTTAGTGTGAGTGCGGTTGGCATGATCAGCCCCATCTGGTCCCAGATCGGTACATCCGGTTGAACGAACTGTGAAAAAGCCGCCAGATAGCCACCAACAGATTTGGGATTGATCACCGCAATAGCCAATGCGTTGCTATAGATGGACCCTGCGCCTTTAGGCAATTCCGGTGCGGGATTGCGCGCATTGATCCAGCCGCGCACCCCGATGAAAATCAAGAAGCCTGCGCCGATCAGTTTGGCCAAATTGAACGCCACAGGCGAGGCCGCGATCAGTGCTGTGATCCCCATCGCCGATAAAATTAGGAACAGCGTTGCTTGGGTCAGGATAGCAGCAACGCCTATAAGCCCGCGGCGGAAACCGACATTCATACCGTTGTTGATGCAGTTCACGGCATTCGGCCCTGGCGTGATCACGAAGACCCCCCAAAACACTGCGAAAATGATCCAGCTTTCAAACGACATCTAATACACCGGAGGTGCGATAACCCAAACCGCAACGGCGGGGGTATCATAGGGGTTCATCCAGCGGTGCGGTTCGCCTTTGATGCGAAAACTGTCCCCTGGGTTGATCTTGAAAACTTTGCCTGCAATCTC
>DLQI01000031.1:21672-22265 GCA_002478745.1 Rhodobacteraceae bacterium UBA7436
GGGTTCAAAGGTGGAGTGCACCATTTCGAAATCGTCCGTCAGGTCAGGTGACAATAATTCTTCGACCAAGCCAGCGGTATGCGATCCCATTGGACGACGTGAACCATGGCGCACAACATACCCTGCCTCGTGCGCTGGGGCAGCAGCGTGGCGGAATAACATTGAAATCGGAACACCTAATAGTGCCGCAATTTCGCGCAGGTCGCTGATGGACGGATCGGACAGATCGCGTTCAACTTGACTAAGCCAACCCACAGAACGCCCCAAGCTTTCGGCCATGTCCGACAGCGTAAGCCCCCGCGATTTACGCAGGGCCCGTAGGTCAGCACCTAAGGTTTCAGGTTTACTAAGGTCGGTTTGAAGCATGAAAGGTCCGTGAAATTATACAACTTAATTTCACGGTGATGCCGAATTGCGTGAAAAATCAAGTAATTTCTTCACGGACCCTCAATTTAAGGTACGTTTGCTAACCTAAACGTGTCCGCCAATATGGCTGTCATTGCATCAGCATCTGTTTGGGTAAATGCATCAGGTTGATCGCTATCAAGGTCAAAAACCCCCAATAACACCCCATTTCCATTCACCACGGGCAA
>DLQI01000124.1 GCA_002478745.1 Rhodobacteraceae bacterium UBA7436
TTTTCCTTTGATATGTGCTCACTCTCTATGTTGTAATTCCTCAAGTTAACTTGAGATCAAGAGGTTTTTTTGATGGCAATTTCACAGGGGCTTAGCATCGGGGCCGTGGCCGCGCGCACAGGTTTGGCTGTTTCTGCAATCCGATTTTATGAGACGCATGGGTTGGTGACGCCGATAAAGAATGCGTCGGGTCATCGTCGCTATGATCGGTCCGACATCCGCAAACTTAGTTTTGTTATGATCGCACAAGAGCTGGGCGTATCGTTGAAAGAGTTAGGTGTGCTTATGCAGACCTTGCCCCAGGGACGCCCACCGTCAAAAGGCGATTGGACACGTATGGCCACCAAATTTCGCAAAGACTTAGATGCCCGTATAGCAAAGGCTGAGCGGCTGCGTGACAAGTTGGATGGGTGTATTGGGTGTGGATGTTTGTCGCTGAGCAAATGTGCGCTGTATAACCCGCAGGATCGCGTGCGCATGGATGGCACCGGGCCGCGTTATTTGATTGAGGTGGGAGTTTAGAGTTAATTGGGGATTGTGTGGTATCGCGTTGCCCATTGGCCATTTAGTTCATCAGCCATTTTGGCTAAGGGTGCCTTGATTCCAATCGTGCATGATGTTTGAAGGTCGAGCATTTCTAGCACCTTGTTTAGCGTGATTGAGGGATCATCTGCTAGATCCTCGTAAGATAGGCGCAAGGGCTGGATGCTTTCTTTTGTAAACCAGTACTCCCACCTTTGGTCATCCTCCTCAAACTCTGCAATATGTTGCCTGATCGCCTTTGCATCAAAGTAGGGAGACTGTGTCGGTGCCAAACGTTCGAACTCAGCTCCATTGGCTGCTGTATGCCAAAGCCCTGTCTGCATTGCTTTTACGCATGAAATGGCTTGTTCCAGTTTGTTTTTGCGCGACAGAAAAATGAACGCAGTTTCCCCGAAGGTTGCGTTTAGTCGATCCACATCGCTATTTAGTTCGGGATGCAAAAGTTTGAGTTGGTCCATAAAATAATTAAGACTGCCGCCTTGTAGACGCAGGCCAAACACACCAGTTTCTGCGGTATCGGTTTTTTGCGCCTTTTTCAAAACGGCTTCCAATGTTTTTGATCGGTTGGCCAAGCAATTGGGCGCGATGCCGTGAACTTCCGTCCAGTTGGTCAGGGAAGGTTTATGGAAATAGGAATTAGGTACGCCGGCGACATTGGTGTTGGTCAAGAGCTTACACAGAAGGGTGCTGCCGCTGCGTGGACTTGTGCAAATAATGTATGATTTATAGCCCATCTGGAAATGCGGTACCTGTTCTCGCTGGTTATCTTCAACGCTAGGTCGTTCAGGAATTTCCGTCAACCAAGCCTTCCCGAACAGAAAAAAGGCCCCAACCGCCGTTGGAGCCTTTTGTATCTTAGATCAACCTAGCCAATTAGTGGCTGTGTTGTTTGTCCCAGTCTTCTTGCTTTGGAAGAATTTCGAACGTGTGCTCTGGGGGTGGGCTTGGCAAAGTCCATTCCAGTGTGTCCGCATATTCGTTCCATGGGTTCGCTTCAGTTGCCTTAGCACCGCGTAGCAATGTGTAGGCAATGATCCCGAAGAAGAAGATGAAGGATGCAAAGCTTAGGAACGCGCCCCAAGAGGACCATTCGTTCCAGTATGCAAACTGCTCAGGATAGTCGATGTAACGACGTGGCATACCCTGACGGCCCAAGAAGTGCTGTGGGAAGAACGTTAGGTTTGCACCGATGAACATCATCCAGAAGTGTAGTTTACCAGCCCATTCAGGGTACATGCGACCTGTCATCTTCGGCAGGTAGAAGTAGATGCCTGCAAAGATTGTAAAGACCGCACCCAAGCTCATAACGTAGTGGAAGTGTGCCACAACGTAGTATGTGTCGTGGTAGTAACGGTCCACAGCTGCCTGAGATAGAACGATACCTGTAACGCCACCAACGGTGAACAAAAACAAGAAGCCGAAAGCCCATAGCATTGGTGTTTTGAACTCAATTGAACCGCCCCACATGGTTGCAATCCATGAGAACACTTTGACCCCTGTTGGGACCGCAATGACCATCGTTGCAAGCATGAAGTAGGCTTGTTGGTTCAGTGACATACCAACCGTGTACATATGGTGTGCCCATACGACGAAGCCCAGAACACCAATCGCAATGATCGCCCATACCATTGGCAGGTAACCGAAGATCGGCTTGCGTGCGAATGTTGCGATGACGTGAGAGATGATACCAAAGCCTGGAAGGATGATGATGTACACTTCAGGGTGTCCAAAGAACCACAGGATGTGTTGGTACAAGACCGGATCGCCACCGCCTGCTGGATCAAAGAATGTGAAACCAAAGTTACGGTCCATCAGCAACATGGTGATCGCGCCAGCCAAAACAGGCAAAGACAACAAGATCAACCAAGAGGTCACAAAGATTGACCATGAGAACAACGGAACCTTGAACAATGTCATGCCAGGGGCACGCATGTTTAGGAATGTTGTGATCATGTTGATCGCACCAAGGATGGATGAGGCACCAGAAACGTGGACCGCAAAGATTGCGAGGTCCATAGACATGCCGCCTTCACGTACTGACAACGGCGGGTACAGAACCCAACCCACACCAGAACCAAGCTGACCGTTACCACCAGGGGAGATAACAGAGCAGATTGCCAAGGTCGTACCAGCAACATACATCCAGAAGGACAAGTTGTTCATACGTGGGAATGCCATGTCAGGCGCGCCGATTTGCAATGGCATAAAGTAGTTACCAAAGCCGCCGAATAGCGCCGGAATAACCACGAAGAACATCATCAAGATGCCGTGGCCAGTAATCAAAACGTTCCACAGGTGTCCGTTTGGAGTACAAAGTGAGGAGGAGTCTGCGAAGAAACGCGCGCCTTCCATACACATGTACTGAACGCCTGGGTCCATAAGCTCCAACCGCATGTAGACGGTGAATGCTACGGATACAAAGCCAACGAGGGCTGAGACGATCAGATATAGAATACCGATGTCTTTGTGGTTTGTGGACATGAACCAGCGGGTAAAGAACCCACGGTTATCTTCGTGGTCGTGCCCGTGGATGGCTGCGTCTGCCATAGGGTTGCCTCCTGACATTATAAAGAAATTCACAACAACTTGTTCGTTGCGAAGGATTCCTCGCGGTTCTAATGGAGCAAACCTTTATGAGCAATGACTGAGATGACCAAACATGCGCGAAATATTGTCGCGATTTCTGACAATGGCTGTTGAGTGTTCAGGCGGTTGCCGTTGGCAATGGGCTGCTTTTGCACAATATTTGCACGGAAGCTGGGAAGGACACTTGCTGAGCGCAAGGAATGCCCGTTCGCCGCGCGAAAATCGGGGAAGAATTTGGTGACGTTATGCCGCGGCGTAAAACACTTCGTTCGGGACCTGTTGCGCAGCAACTTGGTCGATGCAATCTGGCAAGCGGCACATAAGCGAACGTGCTTCGTGCCGGCGTAAAACAGGGCGCACTGTGCCGTTGTGCGTTGCTTTGCTCATGTCGAACCCATCTAGGGTTTCCCAGATTTTGCCGGTTTCAAGAACACGTTCAGGCATATCTCCCAAGAACAGGCTTTCGGCCCACATTTCCTCAACCAGCACCAACTCATGCGTTGGAAGTAGAATGTGGAAATAAGTTACGTCAAAGTCAGCAGGTTGTTGATGGACCCATGCGTATTCTAGTGCCGTTTTGGCAGCGACCAATACTTCGGATGATCCAAACAATAGCTCTGCTTGGTTGTCAGTCACCATCAATCGGTGCGCTGGCGACAGGTGCAGATCACGTGAGTTGCTAAAGGTGCCTGCGGGAATAACGATTGGACGGAAATCAGTGTTCAGACGCTGTTCGGCACGGGAATAGCTTTGTTGGCTAATGGCCTGCACTTGAACAAAACCAGAGTCGCGCGTGATCGCCTGGGCGCAGATCTTCGATCCGCTTTTGACCATCGCGCGTCGCGATGAGGGTACCGGCGGTAAAGCAAGGGATGTTTTGATCTGTTGGAATGCGTTTCTTTTGTTCCCATGCACCAATTGGCATGTGTCCGGGGAAATCTCTCGGAAGTATTGCGAGTTCCGTTTTTGAAACGAACTCCTGTGTTTCGCAGTTCACCAAAATCAGAGCTTCAATTGGAAGGTTTTCTGTTTCGGTGTATTGGTTCAACTGTATCGCGCTGCGTGCTGGCAGCATGCTGTCTGAGCCGAAACTGTGCAAAAGCCCTGTTGTGGCGGACCAGATTTCAAAAGGACCCAAGGCAACGGAATTGTTGGTCGCGTTGCGCAACTCTACGTTATTCAATGGTGTGCGGCTTTTTTCACCCAAGTTTGCACTGGGTGTTTCAGAGTCGCGCAGACACAAGAATAGACCGTCTAATTTGTTGTACATCGGATCGCCTTTTGGATTTAGCTGACTTTCAGATGCACCTCAATAACGGCAACAAAACGGCGACAGATTGAAGTTACTGTGTCAGCTGGTTCAAAAAGGGTATCTCAGAGGGAGGTAAATATTTTACCAAAGCTTTTCTGAAGAGCGACATCCACGTCGTCCATTGTGACGGGCAGTCCAAGGTCAACAAGGGAGGTCACCCCGTGTTGTGTGATCCCGCAAGGGACGATCCCATCAAAGTGGCCCAAATCCGGTTCGACATTGATCGAGATCCCGTGAAAGCTGATCCACTTGCGCAGGCGGATGCCGATTGCGGCAATCTTGTCTTCGGCTATGCCCCCAGTGTCGGTACGGGGTTTGTCAGGCCGATCCACCCAGACGCCAACACGCCCCTCTCGGATGGCACCGTCAACGTTGAACTCTTTGAGGGCCGCAATCACCCATGCCTCGAGCTGTTGCACGAACAGGCGAACATCATGGCCACGTTTGCCCACATCTAATATGGTATAGGCGACGCGCTGCCCTGGTCCGTGATAGGTATATTGCCCGCCGCGTTTGGTATCAAAAACGGGGAAGCGATCGGGATCGGTCAAATCATCGGACTTGGCGGAGGTGCCTGCGGTGTAAAGAGGAGGATGCTCCACCAGCCAGATGCATTCATCCGCGACACCTTTATGGATGTCAGCCACACGGGCTTCCATCCATGCCTCGGCCTCGCGATAGTCGGTCAGGCCTGTGCTGGTAATCCATTCTACCATTATACTGCCGCTGCTTCGGCTGCGGTGCGTGTCAGGATATCGGTATAAGCTGCGACGCCTTGTGCCCCAGTCACCAGGTACTTGCCGCCAAAGATCATTGATGGCACGCCAGTTATTCCGCGTGCTTGCCAATATTGTTGTTTCTCGCGGGTTATTGCACCCAGTTCGCCGCTTTCTATGATGCGTTTTGCGTTGTCAGTGTCCAAGCCAACAGTGGCTGCGATATCTACCAGA
This sequence comes from Rhodobacteraceae bacterium UBA7436, assembly GCA_002478745.1. Classification (GTDB taxonomy): domain Bacteria; phylum Pseudomonadota; class Alphaproteobacteria; order Rhodobacterales; family Rhodobacteraceae; genus Ascidiaceihabitans. The sequence continues at coordinate 5,392 of DLQI01000124.1, forward strand.
ACGTCCGTTTGGGATAGATCGCGTTGATCGGTGAAATGTGCCTCAAACAACGCCAACTTCAGTTGATGCTGCTTCCCTTCACTCAAAGCGAATTCGAGCAGTTGATGCGTGATGAACGTGTTCCACATGTGGGATTTAGGAGTCCAATTAAATGCAAAGTCTAGGCTTTCGCCCAGTGTTTTCATCTGCGCGCGCGACTGCTCGGATTGTTCGGGCGTGCTGCCGTACTTCTGCTGAATGTGTTCTGATGTGTTCTGGCCCGTCACTGGCATATCAGGGTTCAACTCAAACGGTTCCCAACGAATGCTGGCTTTGATGCCCGTGTCGGCCATGGCCTGTTCAAGCTGGCGATACCCGATGATGCACCATGGACACATGACATCGGACACAATGGTTACTTCAATGGCGTTTTGAGGGCGGGCGGTGGTCATTTTGATTTGTGTATCCATATTAGGGTCTCCCTTAAGATCGTTGTGGCAGACGCGGTTTGCAACCCAGCTTTTGCGCACAAAGGTGAAAGGCATAGAGGAAAGAATGTGAGCCAAGCAGAAATGTGGAATATTTGGGCTTCACATCCTCGCGCCGAGGGGCTAGATCACCGCTACTAACCTCAAAGTGCGGCTGTGGCGGAATGGTAGACGCGCAGCGTTGAGGTCGCTGTGGGGTAACACCCGTGGAAGTTCGAGTCTTCTCAGCCGCACCAATTGATCTGACATTGTACATATCTAGCATCGCCCTTTGGGTGCGTGCGCGCTGGTGTGTCGTCGTTGAATTCAGCGTAGTCAGATCAGTGATCCGCCTTTTAGGCTGGATCATAGGCAGATCCCTAGCTTAGATGTCATCAAGCTGCCGATTGACTTGATCAGGAAATAAATACCGTGACCCGTGCAATGTCTGACGAAATGGACCTGAAGTGACTATGCCAGTTGGTTTTCAGCTTAGGGGGTATTTGATCCTGCGCCGCGTGCTTCAGCCCGTTATGCGAGGGGTGTTGGCCGGGCGTATTCGCAAGGGCAAAGAAAACGCTGCGCGGGCGGGCGAACGTTTGGGCGTTGCAACACAGGCACGTCCGGCTGGACGGGTGGTTTGGATGCATGCTGTCGGGTTGGGTGAGGTCCTCGCGCTGCGTCCTTTAATCGTTGGAATGCAGCAAGAAGCCCCCGATTTGAATTTTGTGATTACGTCTACAGCCCGTTCCTCGGCGGATGTGTTGCGCCAAAACCTGCCTGCAAACACTGTTCACCAGTTCTTGCCTTTGGATGGGCCAAGATTCATGGCCAAGTTTTTGGATCATTGGCAGCCCTGCCTTTCTATCTGGTCAGAGCAAGACATCTGGCCTGGTGCCATTTATGACTGTGCAGTGCGTGATATTCCGGTGGCTTATGTGAATGGGCGCATGGACAACAAGAGCACTGCGAAACGTGCGCGACTGGCGGGATTGTACAAACGGGTCTTTGGCTTGTTTGATCTGATTGCGGCACAGGATGACCAAACGGCCAAAAATCTGTCGTCTTTGGGTGGGCGCGATGTGCGTGTGATGGGGTCGCTGAAACCTGCGGCAGAACCGCTTTGGGTTGATGCAAGCGTGCTTGGAACACTTCAAGCCGCTCTTGAAGGTCGTAGGATATGGGTCGCGGCATCGACACATAGCGACGACGAAGCTGTTTTGATTGGTGCGCAGCGGGAGCTGGTGAAGCGCGATCCGTCGTGGTTGCTTATCCTTGCACCGCGTGCGCCTGCGCGTGGGGATGAAATCGAGGGGGCGCTGGATCAAGCGGGCTTAAGTTGCACAAGGCGTAGTAAAGGTGGGCAACCAGATCCATCACACTCCGTCTGGATCGCGGACAGCTTTGGTGAGTTGGGCCTGTGGTATCGATTGGCAGCTGCTGCTTTTGTAGGTGGTTCTTATGGGGGGCTGGGTGGGCACAACCCTTGGGAGGCTATCTGCCTGAACCTTCCGGTCTGTCATGGTCCAAATGTTGCTAATTTTGCCAAAGACTATGAGGTTTTGGATTGTTCGGGTACATCACAACCATTGCCCAATGACGCGTCAAGCGTGCCTGCACTGGTGGATTTTGTGGTGCAGTCGCAGACCACAAAAGCGAGTGTTGGGACATTGGTTGAAGATGCAAAAGCGGCGTTGAAACCATTGGTCAAAGACCTGATTGCAATGATAAGGGCTGGCGCATGATACGCATGATCTTCCTTTTTGTTTACCGCTTGGCCTGGGTTCTCTTTTTACCTTTGCTTTTGATTTACCTGTTCAAACGTGGGCGGCGTGATGCGCTGTATTCGCAAAATCTGTTAGAGCGGTTTGCGATCTATAATCGACCGATGCCGCAAGACGCGATTTGGGTTCACGGTGTGAGCCTTGGTGAAACGCGGTCTGCATTGGCGCTGATCCGTATGATCCTTGATCGTGGTGACAATGTAATCATTACCAACTTTACGCCGGCTGGACGGCGCGAAGCACAGCGCCATTTCGCAGCAGAAATTGGAAGTGGCCAACTGGCGGTTATTTGGGTTCCGCTTGATATGATGTGGAGCTATCATCGCTTTTTCCGCGCCTGTCAGCCCAAGATTGGCCTGACCCTGGAGGTTGAGGTTTGGCCTGCGATGATTTCTGCGGCCAAACGGGCAGGGTGTCCGTTGTACATGTGTAATGGGCAATACGGGACCAAGCCATTAAAACGCGACAGTCGCGGGTTGCGCATTCGCCAGCGTGTGATGCGCGGCCTAACAGGCGTGTTTGTGAAATCGAACCTGCAAGCCAGTCGATTTGTCGAGGTGGGTGTTCAAAACGTGCATGTCACAGGTGAGTTGCGGTTTGATCAACCTATCCCAGAACATCAGCTCGACGCGGCCATACAATTGCGCACCGATCAGATGGGCGAGTTGGACAACATCATTGCGATTGCGAGCGGAATTGAGGGTGAAGAAGACCTATTCGTTAAGTTGATCAAAGATGTACGTGAGCGTGCGTTGAATGATGGAACGCGGGCACCGCTGTTTGTTTATGTTCCACGTGCACCCGAACGTTTTGGTAATGTGGCTGAAAAGCTAAAGCAGGCTGGTCTGAACACTGTGCTGCGCAGTGACGCGCTGGACAAGGACCTTGCTGCCAAGCAGGAGGCGTTGGATAGCTCCACGGCTGTTTTATTGGGCGATAGTCTGGGTGAAATGTATTTCTATCTGAACCTTGCAGATCGCGTGATTGTGGGGGGAGGGTATTGCGAGGTTGGTGCACATAATATTATCGAGCCACTGTCTTTGCGCAAACCTGTGTTGGTTGGTCCGCATGTTTGGACCATCGAGTATCCGTTTGTTGAGGCTCAAGCTGCTGGTATCGTCGAGATTGTTGAACACGGTGCTGCGCTGGCTGAGAAGGTGGTTGAGCCGATTGAAGATTTCAGATCACGGATCGATCTGTTTCTTGAAGAGCACTCTGGTGCCAGTCAGCGCACATTGGATGCGATTGATGCTGTTCTGGCGGCGCGTGCGGGCGTTTAACCCAAGGCCGTCAGCCATAACCATATTGTTATCACCGATGATCCGGTGGCGAGTAGCACGCTGGAGGCTGCAACCCGTTTGGCGCGCCCATACATATTGGCAAAGATATAGGCGTTGATGCCGGGTGCCATAGCCGCCGTCAGTACCCCTGATTTGAAGAAATCGGGTGGCACGGACAGAGACGTGCCAAGGCTCCAGACGATTGCAGGGTGTAGACCCAGTCCAATAATGCAGACCATCAGTATGGCCAGCTTGTCACCCTCTGGTTTGTATTGGATCAATATTCCTCCAAGAGAAAACAAGGCTACAGGCAATGCGGCGTGGACCACAAGGCTGAGGGCATCATTGGCAAATGAGGGCAGAGAAAGGCCGCTCAGATTCACCATAAATCCTAATGCAATTGCGATGACGAGGGCGTTGCGGAACATTGCCTTTCCAACGGCGCGGGCCATTTTGATCGGGGATTGCCCGCGGTTGCGCGCGATCTCCATGACAGTGATGCCCAAGCCATAGCAAAATGGGGCGTGCATTGCGATGATGACATAGTTGCCCGTAAGTGCATCAACGCCATATGCGCGTTCGGTTATTGGGAGGCCCAACAGGACCGAATTTGAGAATAGGCAGCAAAATCCGATGGCGATACAATCTTCCCAATCGCGTTTCAGGAAAACGCGAGAGCCCAAAATCCCCACGGCAAAGCAGATGGCTGCACCTGTGTAGAAGCTGATGAGCAGGCGTGGATCAAACGAGCTTTGTAGATCGATATTGGCGATGGCTTGAAACAAAAGGCATGGGATTGCAAAGCTTTGCGCAAACTTCATCAGGCCATCGATGCCGGCAATTGGGAATGCAAACTTCCAGACGGCGACATAGCCAAAGCCGATGACAAGGAAGACGGGAAGGATGACGTCGAGGAGCGTTTGCATGTTCAATTGGGCCGATCGCGTTGGGTTGGTTCAAGTGCCTCCGGCGGGAGTTTCTTGGTAAGACGAAGCTAGGCGGTTTTGAAGGCGAGCGTCATGCCGTCATAGGCAGGTTGAATGTGGTTGGGGGTTTCTGCTTTGACGGTCTCGTAATCTAGGTCGTTGTGCATGTTGGTGAGCACTGCGGTTTTGCACTGTACGCGTTCGATCCACTCTAGCGTTTGGGCCAAATGTGAGTGTGTCGGATGGGGATCGCGGCGCAGGGCATCGACGATCCAGCATTCGAGGTTTTCAAGTTCGGGCCAGACATTGTCGGGAATTTTAGCAACGTCAGGCAGGTAGGCGACATCATTGATCCGAAAGCCGAGCGCTTGGATCGAGCCGTGATTTACCTCAAACGGTTTCAAGGTGATTGGGCCACCAGCGCCGTCAATTGTCACATCACCGTCAATCGTGTTGATGTCGAGGATTGGTGGATAGGATGACTTTGGTGGTTGCACAAAGACATAGTCAAAACGGTGCAGCAATGCGTCGCGGGTGACAGGGTCTGCCCATACGGGGAGCCGTTCGCGCATGTTGATCACGATCATGCGTAGGTCATCGATTCCGTGGACATGGTCTGCGTGGCTGTGTGTGTAGATGACACCGTCAAGGCGACTAACGTTTGCGTCCAGCAGCTGGGTGCGCAAGTCGGGAGAGGTGTCTATCAGAACGGAGGTTGTGCCATTCCGGGAAGCGCGTTCCACCAATATCGAGCAACGTCGGCGATTGTTTTTAGGGTTCGTAGGTTCACATGCCCCCCAGTGCCCTCCCAATCGGGGCACGCCACCAGAGGAGCCGCATCCAAGGATGGTAATCTTGAGATCATCCATTAAGCGTCTGCCTTGTAGTTGGCAGCTTTGGTGAACAGGCGTTCAAAGTTGGATTGGGTTTGGGCCGCAAAATCTGCGTAATCCATACCGAATACGTCAGCCCCAACCTTTGCCGTGTGTGCGGTGTAGGCGGGTTCATTGCGTTTGCCCCGATGTGGGGGTGGCGCAAGGTAGGGTGCATCAGTTTCCACCAACACGCGCTCAACAGGGGCGGCGGCGAAGATGTCGCGAACCTCTTGGCTTTTGGGGAATGTGCTGATGCCCGACATTGACAAGTAGAAACCAAGGTCTAGCGCCGCGCGAGCCAATTCTGGAGAAGAGGAGAAGCAGTGCATGACGCAAGTGTATGAACCGTTTGCGTGTTCTTCTGCTAAGATACGCGCCATGTCATCATCTGCACCGCGCGCGTGGATGATAAGGGGCAGGCCTGTTTGGCGTGCTGCGGCGATATGGATGCGCAGGGATTCTTTTTGAATATCAGCGCTTTCTGCGGTGTAGTGATAGTCGAGACCCGTTTCTCCGATCCCAACAAATTTGGGATGTTTGGACATTTCTACCAATTCATCAAACGTGGCCAATGGTTCTGAGGCAGCACTCATCGGGTGTGTGCCTGCAGCGTAAAATATAGGCGCATAGGCTTCGGCGATGGCACGCACATTAGGTTCTTGACGCAGCTTGGTGCAGATCGTGACCATACGTGTGACGCCAGCCGCTTGGGCGTTGGCGATCAATTCAGGCAACTGCCCCTCAAAGTCAGGGAAATCGAGGTGGCAATGGCTGTCGGTGATGTGGGGTATCTGGGTCATATTGGCCTGTTTTATGAAGCGGCAGCGCCTTGGATCTTAAATATCGTATCTAGAACGAGTGCGGCTGGGTCAAGGTTCACCGCGCGGCCATGGCGTGCACGTGCCATGGCTTCGTGTCCAACGTCTGCCCATGCGCGACCTTGATGAGGCGTGCTGGCCAGTCGCGACATGATGGAGGCCTCGTGTGGTGCCGCCTCGATCTGGGGTGGCTGTCCTGTTGCACCTGTGCGGGCAAGGCGGGCAAGGGCGATTTCAAGAAGCGTAAACAGCAGGTCCAGCTTTTCCTCAGCACCGCGCTGAGCGGCTGCTTCGGCAAGGCGCAGGGTGCGGGCACGGTCCATATTGGGCAGGGAGCCAAGTATGCCGACGATTTCAGTGTATATCTGCAGACCACCGAGCAGGGACAAACGCATGGCTTCGCCCACTGAGCCGCCTGAGAGTTCAGCAAGTGCAGCCGCGTTGGCGTCTGCTTCGACTTCGGCCTGAACCATAGCGCTGTGCATTTGTTCACCGTTGAGGGTTCCAAGGCGCAAGGTGCGGCATCGCGAGCGAATGGTGGGTAGAAGACGGGAAGGTTGATGGGTGATCAGCAAAAGGGTGCACCGCTCTGGTGGTTCCTCTAGCATCTTGAGCAGCGCATTGGCGGCCTGCGTGTTCATATCGTCAGCGGCGTCAATGATCACAACGCGCCGTCCACCGTCAGTGGCCGACATCTGAAAGAACCCTGTTAGTTTGCGGATGTCATCCACAACGATTTGGTCGCGCATACGCCCCGTCTTTTCATTGGGGGTGCGGGTGACAGAGATAAGCCCTGGGTCTGCACCTGCAGAGATGCGGCGTGCCACTGGGTGTTCGGGATCGATATGTAGTGAGGTTGGCAAAACGGGTGCGCCGAACATGTCGTCGCCGTCAGGATCAGATGTTGCCAGCAGGAAGCGCGCGATGGACCAAGCAAGGGTTGCTTTGCCCACGCCGCGCGGCCCAGTCAGCATCCATGCATGGTGCATCCGGCCAGTGTTGAACCCATCAAGAAACGCAGTCTCTGCAGCCTCTTGCCCTATGAGGGCAGGGGTTTCACGCGGGTGCGGTGCGCCGGGAACGCGATCTGGTTCGTTGATTTCTTCAGCCATAAGGCAGGTCTAGCACCACATCGAATGAGGGGGAATGCAAAAGGCAGCGTTTGGGTGGGCGAAGGGGGCGCTTATTGCTTAGCGAGATGATCGTCCACCGTTTGGCACACGTCCACTGATACTTCGTCGATGCTGCGTGCACCGTTAATCACCACGAAGCGTTCCTTGAATTCTTCGGCCAAAGACAAGAACCCAGCGCGCATTTGTGCCTGCAAATCAGCACCGAAGGTTTCAAAGCGTTCTTCTACACCTTGACGCGACAGGGCACGCGAAAGGCCGGTGTTGGAGTCCATATCGATCAAAATTGTCATGTCAGGTTCACGCCCAATCATCAGTTTGTGCAACTGATCAACTGTGCCGCGTAGATCACCGCGCGATAGGCCCTGATACATGCGGGTGCTGTCTGCGAAGCGATCGCAGATCACGACCTTGCCTGCTTCAATCGCTGGAAGGATCGTGCGTTCTAAATGGTCGCGGCGTGCCGCAGTGAACAATAGGATTTCTGTTTCTGCGGACCATCTGTCTGGCTCACCTTGCAAAACCAAAGCCCGTATTTCTTCGGCACCTTCGCTGCCACCCGGTTCGCGGGTTAATATAACGTCGCGACCCTGGGCTTGCAGGTGTTCTGCAAGTTTGCGTGCTTGGGTGGATTTCCCGGAACCGTCGATGCCTTCAAACGTAATAAAGCTGCCTTTAGGGATCACGACGCGCCCTCTGGTTGTGGTCCTTGGTTCAGACGGTCAATCAGTTTCATTGCCGCGGTACTGATCCGCGCCATGAAGCCGCCGTCGGCAACGTCAGTTTCTGCAAACAAGGGGATGCGTGTTTCTGGAAGGCCTTCTGGGCGTAGAACAAGTTCAGCCAGTTCATCACCTTTGGCGATTGGCGCCTGAATAGGGCCTTTGTAGACGACTTCGGCAGGGATATCATCACCGCCAAGAACCGGCAAAAGCACGCTGATATCTTGGTTTGGAACTAGACCGACATTTGGAACAGCGCCCATCCATACGTCTGCAGTTGCTAGGCGCTCACCTTCTTTAGCTAGGGGGCGTTGCGCAAACTGGCGGAATGCCCAGTTTACAACAGCTTCAGATTCTTGCGTGCGTGCGGCAGAGCTGTCGAGACCTGAAAGGACAAAGATAACACGACGTTGGCCCTGTTTGGCAGAGCCAACCAACCCATATCCAGCTTCCTGCGTGTGCCCAGTTTTTAGACCATCCGCGCCAATGCCAAGGCGCAGCAATGGATTGCGGTTACGGGTGTTTTGAGGGGCGCGGCCGTCAAATTGGAATTCGGTTTCTGAAAATAACGGGTAAAACTCTGGGAAATCGCTGATCAAACGGTTTGCCAGCAAGACCAAGTCGCGCATGGACATGCGATGACCGGCTTGGGGCCAGCCGTTTGAGTTTGCGAAGGTTGAATTGGTCATACCCATTTTCTGGGCGCGCTGTGTCATGAAACGCGCAAAGCCGGATTCTGTTCCATCTGGGCTAAGTGCCTCAGCAATAACCGAACAGGCGTCATTGCCTGACAAAACGATGATACCGCGAATAAGGTCTTCAACGCTCACGCGATCACGCGTGTTCAGGAACATCGTGGATCCGCCGTAATCCATTGAATGTTGTGAAACTGGAAGCTTTTCGTTCAGGGAAAGGCGACCATCGCGAATGGCCTCGAATGCCATGAGCAACGTCATCAGTTTGGACATCGATGCAGGTGGCAAAGGTGTGTCCGCGTTCTTGTTCAGCAAAACAGTGCCCGTTGTTTGATCAATCACATAAGCGGCAGTTGCGCGTGTTTCAAAAGCGTTGGCTTGTGCCCCAACAATGATCAGTACAAAAGCAGCTGCAATATGGCGGATCTGATTGGTGCTGATCATGTTGGATAACTCCCGAAAATAGGCTTAGTTCGTGACGGCGTAGGCGTCAGAGAAACCTTCGCCTTTGATCTTTTTGAGCAAAGTAGTGCGTTCTGATTTGTTTGTCGCGGGACCAACAAGGACACGCCAGAACGGTTTGCCCCCGCGTTCACCGCGTTTGATCGTTGGAATAAGACCTGCGTTGCGCATCTGTTGACCGGTGCGGGTGGCATTGGCTTCGACTGAGAAAATACCAAGCTGGATAAATGGCTTCTCAAGGCTGGAATTGGTTGGGCGCGGGGCAGGTGGCTTTGTTGGAGCTGTCGCAACTGTAGGCGATGTTGGCGCGGCGGCGTCGATTGCGGCGGCGGCGGAAGCGATTGGGTCAAGCGCGGTTTCGCTGACTTCGGAAGGGGCTGCAACAGTACCGACGATTTCGGGAACGGCATCGGCGATCTGTTCTTTGCGCAGGGCCGTGACATTCAGTTGCGCTGGTGCACCAGCCAACATACCCAACGCTTCTGCTGCATCAGACGAAATTTGCAAACGCGGTCCGGGAAGATCACGAGCGCGGCGGAACAAGGCCCCGACGACAAAATTTCCGTTGGTCGTGTTGCGGATGATGACGCGCTCTGGGTCTTTCACATCGGGGTGTGCGACCCATACGCCACCCAACGAGGGGCGTCCGTCCCATAGACCATCTTCGGTCGCTGAGAAAACTTGTGGCGCTTCAACATCGCGCTCGGTTGTTTTTGTGGCATTTCCAGCGCGCTGTGGTGCAGTGCTTGCTCCATTTCCACGTAGTGATTGACCAAGATTAAATTGGCCTATGTCGTCGCAACCCGCCAAAATAAGTGTTGAAAACGCAACGATGCTGCCATTCTTGGCGAATTTACCAAAACGATTGATGATGTCCGCGCTGCCCATCGCATGTATTCCTTGCCTGTTCACGGCACTGTTCACGCCTGATTTGTCAATTATCGCTATAATTAACAGTCTCCTAACGAAGATCTTGCGGGCACTCTATCCTGTCAAAGAGGATCTGAAAAGTGTCTCGCGCATGGATCGGCATAAATCCCCAACGCGTTCAGATCTTGCAGGCGCAATTTTCTTCAAAAGTGGGCTTGCGGAATTTTTTCACCCACACTAGGAAGTGCTTGTCGGAGGAGTGGCAGAGTGGTCGAATGCACCGGTCTTGAAAACCGACGAGGGTGAAAGTCCTCCCAGGGTTCGAATCCCTGTTCCTCCGCCACATATCTTATCAAATATATTTTAAAACATATACTTATGTTTTATTGATACTAGTGGCCCCCCAATTGGCCCCTCAATTGGATTTACAAAATGTT
>DLQI01000068.1 GCA_002478745.1 Rhodobacteraceae bacterium UBA7436
TTCAAAAACCTGATCTCCGAAGGCTAGCCCACCCCCTATAAATGTACCAACGTAAAAATATACAAACGAGCTTAGGTTTCGGCCACCGCCCAGTCGTAGTGAAGCAAGGCAAGCAGCATTTGCATCGTTCATTTCTGCGACCGGAGCGTTCAATGCAATTTCTAAGTCTTCACGAAGGGTTGCATGTTCCCACTCAGCCATTGCACCTTGCGGCGCACCCGTAGCTGTTTCCCAGCTCCATAATGCATCAGGAATAGCGAGACCAACGCCTTGCAGAGATTTTGATTGCTCTAAAGGAAGTTCAGAAATAAGCGTTTTTGTAAGGTTGATCAGATCATCCCGCAACGTGTTATAAACTGGATAATCATAGCGAAGCGACCGATGTTCGATAATGGAATAGTCTAGTGCCATCGTGGTGACCTCGGCTGATCTTCGTCCGACTTTGATTCCAACCGACACCGCCCCTAAAGGATCGAGCCGATAAGGGGTTGAGGGTTGGCCCACTTTGCCCCGAACAGATTTTCCTGCTTTCAGCATGCCCTCTTCAACAAGCCGATTGACAATCACGGTCGCAGATTGTGCTGACAGCTTTGAGGCTCGGGCTATTTCTGCCTTGCTCAATTCACTGTTTCGCCTAACCAAGTCTAGGATTAGCCTTTCATTAAAAGGACGGATTTGAGCACTATTTCCTTTAAGTTGTGACTGAAGGTTCACTTTGAAATTCCTAGATGTAGCTGGCGCCTTCGTGAACGCCTTGATCAACGCCAGTAATCATTGCGACCACATCGTTACCAGACGCCGTTTTTGCGTCAAGCACACCCGCAATCCGACCACGACGGAATACAACTATCCGATCCACAAGGTTGAATACTTGCCGCAGGTTATGGGATACGATGATCACTGGCACGCCTCGTTCCTTAAGGCCACGAATGATGTTTTCTACTCGGGTGGTTTCTTGGATGCCAAGTGCAGCGGTGGGTTCATCCATTACGATCAACTTTGATCCCCAACCAGCCGCACGACTAATGGCGACGCATTGGCGTTGACCGCCAGACATGCCTGCGACAGGTTGTCGAACGTCCGGGATTTTAACGCCAGTTTCTTCCAACAATTCGGCAGATCGCTTGGCCATGGCCTTTTTGTTTAACCAAGACAGTGGGCCAAATTCAAACATCACTTCCTCACGACCAAGGAAGATATTCGTAGGTACGTCCAAATGGTCAGCAAGGGCAAGATTTTGATAAACCGTTTCTATGCCGTGATCACGGGCTTCTTGCGGAGATCGGAAGTTAACGGACTTTCCATCTACGTACACTTCGCCGGCTGTTCGTTGTTCAACACCGGTGATGTTGCGAACAAAGGTTGATTTGCCAGCGCCGTTGTCCCCAACAATTGCAACATGTTCGTCTTCGAACATCGTAAAATTTGCATCGTTCAAAGCTTGGACGCCACCATAGTGCTTCGTTAAGCCTATGGTTTCCAATATTATTTTTCGATCTTTCATGGCGATCTCCAGGTGCATTAGTTGAACTTGTATGGTCATCCATAGGGTCTCTAGCGGGTAAGTCAATAAATAAATCATGTTGATTTAGTTATTGACAGTGGAGCAGAATCATCGTTTCTTGCAGCAATCATCATAGCGCCCCTTTAGTTTGGGCGCATGTTATCTGGGAGGAAATACAAATGAAAATTAAGTCAATTTTTACCGGCGCAGTAGTAGCAACACTTGTTGCTGCCTCTTCTGCTTCGGCGCAGGATGTAATCGGTTATATCACCAAATCTGCCACAAACGCAGGTTGGATGATGATCAACCAAGGCGCACAAGATGCAGCCGAAGAAGAAGGTGTCACACTAGTTTCCGTAGGTCCTGCTTTCCAAGGCGATCTATCAAGCCAGTTGGAAGTATTTGAAAACCTTGTCGCTCAAGGTGCAAAGGCCATTGGCGTAGCGCCTGTGGACAGCGCAGGTATCGCGCCAGCCGTGAACGACGCGATGAATGCGGGTATCCCCGTGATTGCCATCGATACAGGCGTTTCTGGCGCTGACGTTACTTCTTTTGTTGCGACTGACAATCAGGCTGTAGCTAAGGTGCAAGGGTCCGTAGCTGCGACGTTGGTGGCTGATGGTGATGCGATCATCTACGTTACTGGCAATCAAGCGCAGTCTACTGGGCAAGAACGTCGTGATGGCTTTATGGCTGGTTTCACAGCTGCGCGTCCGAACAGCGAAGTTATCGTTGTGCCGACAGAATGGAACTCTCAGCAGGCTCAAGAAGGCGTCGAAGCGATCTTGAACAGCCGCGACGATATTAAAATGGTCGCCAACGCCTGGGACGGCGGCACGATGGGTGCAAAAGCTGCTTTAGAAAACTTAGGTTACAGCGCAGGTGATGTGAAACTAGTAGGCTTTGACGGTGCGTCTGACGCGATTGTTGCAATGGACGCAGGTTGGGTTCACGCGAACACAGCACAGATGCTTTACCAAATGGGTTACCAAGGCATCAAAGCCGCTGCTGCTGCTGCACGCGGCGAAGATGTTGCAGGTCGTATTGACACAGGGTTTTTCTTAGTGACACCAGAAACATCTTCAGTCTACAAAGACATGGTTGGCATTAAATAATATATTGCTTTCAGGGCGGGTTGCGTAGTTTAGCCCGCCCTTTTTGCATAAAGATTTTAGCAAGGCAGGACACAGACATGGCTGATGCGAGCACTCCACTTCCAAAGTCTAAAATAGCGCCTCAAGATCAATTTATTATATGGATGGTCCGGTTTTTTCGTGCCGAATGGTCCGGAGCCTTGCTGGCAATCATTGTACTTGGTATCGCGATTGAAATCGCTACCCCCAATACATTATTTTTCCGCCCTTCAAACCTGATGACCATCATGAACAACTCGGCTGCGATTGGTATTGTCGCCGCAGGCATGACTTTGGTCATTCTGACGGCTGGCATTGATCTAAGCGTTGGATCGGTGATGGGTATGACGGCGGCGCTTACGGGATATGTCGCCAGCTTTTGGGGCTTTCCGCCTTACCTGGCAATCATGACTGGCCTGGCAATTGGCATGGCTGTGGGTGCGTTTAACGGCACACTTGTTGCTTATTTTGGGATGCCTGCCTTTATTGTCACCCTTGCAGGTTTGTCTATCTGGCGCGGGTCAGGTCATCTAGCCACAAGCGCACAAGCAACGCCAAAGCTGCCAGAAACGTTCGATACATTCGGGCGATACAATCCATTTTCTGCCTTGCGTGATGCTTATAAAGAAGGTGAACTGACGGGCTTTTCACAA
>DLQI01000051.1:0-3997 GCA_002478745.1 Rhodobacteraceae bacterium UBA7436
CCGCCAAACTGTCAACAATCAGTCTAAATTTCTAGAATTTTCCACAAAATGGCGCCTATCTGGGCACATCACAGACCGCACACTTAAAGTCGTTCAGCGGTACGTTCTTCAAACCGCAAACGGACTGAATTTCGCTTAGATGCCAGTGACGCAATGACCACTCCACTGGCCACCAGTCCGATCAGAATGGAGCTCAGCGCATTTATCTCAGGACTCACACCCAATCGAACAGACGACCATATCTTCATTGGCAATGTGGTGGCGGATGGCCCAGTCGCAAACGAGGCAATAACCAAATCATCCAGAGACAACGTGAAGGCTAATAACCAACCGGACACAACTGCAGGCGCAATAATTGGCAGGGTGATTAATCTGAATGCTTGAAACGGCGATGCACCCAAATCAAGGGCGGCTTCTTCTAATGAGCGATCAAACGTTGCCAATCGCGACGACACTACGACTGATACAAAACACATTGAAAACGTTGTGTGCGCTAAGACGATTGTCATAACTCCTCGGTCCATTCCGACACCAATAAACAACAAGAGTAACGACAAACCGGTAATGACTTCAGGCATTACAAGCGGCGCGTAAATCATTCCAGAAAACAATGTACGCCCAAAGAATCGGCCACCTCTGACTAGAGTATAGGCTGCCATCGTGCCCAAAACGGTCGCAATTGACGACGAGATCACAGCCACTTTCAACGTCACCCATGCGGCGTCAAGAAAGGCTTCATTGTTCAACAACTCGCCGTACCATTTGGTTGAAAACCCTGCCCAAACAGTCACTAACTTTGATTTGTTAAAACTGTAGATCACCAGGATCAACATCGGCAGATAGAGAAACGCAAAGCCAAATGTCAGCGACACAACATTAAACGAGCTTAGGCGGTTCATCCTTCGGCCTCCTGTTGGCGTTGCTCATTCCGTTGGAACAGGATGATTGGGATGATCAAAATTATCAGCAAGATTACTGCAACGGCACTCGCGACTGGCCAATCTCGGTTCGAAAAGAACTCTTCAAACAGCACCTTTCCGATCATCAAAGTACCAGATCCACCCAGCAATGATGGGATCACAAACTCGCCCAGCGCCGGAATGAAGACTAAGAAACATCCTGCAATTATCCCGCCTTTAGACAGGGGTATTGTGATCAACCAAAACGCTTTCATCCTTGAACAGCCCAGATCTTCAGCCGCTTCGATTAGCGAAGCATCAAGACGTTCAAGCGCCGCATAAATCGGTAAAATCATAAACGGTATGTAGGTATAAACGATACCAATATAGACTGCCGTGGATGTGTTCAAAATCATCAACGGCTCACGGATTGCCCCGATCCAAAACAAGAAGCGGTTCAACAAACCTTCTGTGCTTAGAATCCCCACCCACGCATATACGCGGATCAAAAAGCTGGTCCAAAATGGTAGGATAATAAGCATCATCAAGGTAGCCCGCCACTCGTGAGGGGCGCGTGCCATCGCGTATGCAATTGGGTAGCCTAACAGAAGCGTCAGAACGGTTGAGATAAACGCGATTTTAAGACTGCTTAAGTACGCCTTCCAATACAAGTCGTCTTCAGTCAGGAAAACGAAATTCTCAAAATCCAGCTGCGAGAACATCGCGCTTAGGCCGTCTTTCATCGTAGGCATATAGGGCGGGATCGCTAGCGCAGCGTCAGACAACGCGATTTTAAACACGATCACAAACGGAATCAGGAACAAGGTCAGCAGCCATAAATATGGCACGGATATGAGGACAAAGCGTCTCAAATCAGCGATCCAAAAGAACGCCAGCTGTGGCGCTCCAACTAACCCAAACAGGATCTTCCCATGTAAACGCGCGACGTGAAACACGACGCGTGTTTGCAGTTTGCGCTTTAATGATTTGGCCGTTCGGCAACTGCACGTGATAGGTACTTAAGTTCCCTAAATACGCTATATCTAGTACCTTGCCTTGTACAGAATTGGGCCCTTCCGGGCGTTCCGCGTGAATCCCAATTTTCTCAGGGCGAATTGCCAAGTGCGCGGTTACGCCCTCCGCAAAAGTTCGGTCACTGGCTGCGGTCATTGGCTCCGTTCCACCAAAATCCAGTGAATATGTGTCGGCACCAACCGCCTTAATCGGACCGGTCAGAATGTTCACGTCACCAATAAAATCAGCAACATAAACAGAATTGGGTGCTTCATAAATTTTCTCAGGAGTAGCAACCTGAATGATGCGTCCCTCGTCCATAACAGCAACGCGGGATGCAACCGTCATTGCCTCTTCTTGATCGTGGGTGACAATTACAAAGGTCGTGCCCGTCTGTTCCTGAATATCCATCAGTTCAAACTGTGTTTCTTGGCGCAGCTTCTTGTCCAACGCTCCAAGAGGTTCATCTAACAGCAACAACTTTGGTGCCTTAGCCAACGAGCGGGCTAATGCAACACGCTGGCGCTGCCCACCAGAAATCTGATGTGGTTTGCGTCGTCCAAATTTCTCCAACCGCGTCAGTTTAAGCATCTCTTCAACGCGGGCGTGCAACACATCTCTGGCGACACCGTCACGGCGCAACCCAAAGGCGATGTTCTCCCAAACGGAAAGATGCGGGAACAATGCGTAGGATTGAAACATCATGTTTACAGCCCGCTTGTTCGGTGGAATCCCCGCAATGTCATGACCAGACAATGACATCGAACCCGATGTAGGATTTTCAAATCCCGCCAGCATACGCATCATGGTCGTCTTGCCGCAGCCCGATGGCCCTAGCAAGGCAAAGAACTCGCGCTCAAAAATGTCCAACGTCAAATCATCAATGGCAACAAAATCGCCAAATCGTTTTGTCACGTTTTTGAATGAAATAAGTGGGTCCGCGTTAGGATCGGCCCAAGGTTCGAAAACAGTCTCTACCATAAACAATCCTTGAATATTAAAGTGGGGCGCAACACTGGCTGCGCCCCGTTCTTAGGGTCTTAGGTACCAGATTTGATTTTGGTCCACATGCGCGTGACAACACGCTGAACTTTTTGTCCATACGGACCTTTAGTGTACAGGTTTTCCAGTGTTGCAGCATCTGGATAGATTGCCGTGTCACCGATCACGTCTTCGACCAAAAACTCTTGTGAGGCTTTGTTACCGTTGGCGTAATAAACATAGTTTGAGGCATCCGCCATATTTTGCGCATCCATAATGAAGTTCAAAAACTTATGGGCCGCATCAGGGTTCGGCGCATCAACTGGGATCGCCATTTGGTCAAACCACATCAATGCACCCTCAGATGGGGCGTTGTATGCGATCTCTACACCGTTTTCGGCTTCAGCAGCACGATCACGAGCCTGCAGGATATCACCGGACCAACCAAAAGCGACGCAGATGTCACCGTTCGCTAAAGCATTGATATATTCAGAGCTGTGGAATTTGGTGATATACGGGCGCACGGCTGACAATACAGCCTCGGCTTTTTTGATCACATCAGGGTCTTGGCTGTCTGGGTTTTCACCGATGTATTGCAACGCTGCGGGGATCATTTCAGATGGTGCGTCCAAGAAGTGAACACCACATTCAGCCAATTTTTCCATATTCGCTGGATTTAGCACCAATTCGAGTGATGAGATCGGCGCGTCGGCACCTAAAATTTCAGCAACTTTACCAGTGTTAATGCCAAGGCCAGTAGTGCCCCACATATAGTTTATAGAATGGACATTGCCCGCGTCATACTGAGCAGTGCGATCTTTGATCACGTCCCACAGGTTCACAGCATTTGGCAGCTTCGACATATCAAGCGGTTGGAAAGCACCCGCTGTGATTTGGCGCTGTAGAAATTCACCTGACGGCACCACAACGTCATAGCCAGATGAACCAGCCAACATTTTGGTTTCCAAAACTTCGTTGCTGTCAAAGACATCATAGATCAGCTTGATACCGGTCTCTGCTTCAAATTTGGTCAGCAATTCTTCATCAATATAATCGGACCAGTTATAAACCCGAACTTCTTCAGCCCATGCGGTCGTGGAAGC
>DLQI01000051.1:4143-11863 GCA_002478745.1 Rhodobacteraceae bacterium UBA7436
TTGGATCACCCGTACAAATCAACCATTTGTTGGTGCGATACCTGTGTTGACTTGGCAGTGATTGATCATATTCTCGGCTCAAATACACTCGGCCTTAACCAAGGCCCGCTTTCAAAGGAAAGTCTAATGCCCGCCATAACCAATCACCTACCCACTGCTGAACTGCAGGCCTTAGACGCTGCCCACCACATGCACCCGTTCACAACAAATGATGAATTGGCGGCTCAGGGCGCGCGGATCATTACCCGAGCAAACGGTGTTTATCTGCACGACAGCGAAGGCAACGAAATCTTAGACGGCATGGCTGGACTTTGGTGTGTAAACATCGGTTATGGACGCGAAGAACTGGCCGAAGTCGCAGCCCGCCAGATGAAAGAGCTGCCGTACTATAACACCTTCTTTATGACGACCCACGTGCCCGCAATTGCACTCGCCAAAGAGATAGCATCACTTGCTCCTGCTCACCTGAACCACGTGTTCTTCGCGGGTTCTGGTTCCGAAGCGAATGACACCAATCTGCGCATGGTGCGCACATATTGGGCGATGAAAGGCAAACCTTCAAAGACCATCGTAATCAGCCGCAAGAATGCATATCACGGTTCGTCAGTTGGTTCTGGGTCACTTGGTGGCATGAGCCCAATGCACGCCCAAGGCGGCCTACCGATCCCTGACATCACGCACATCAATCAGCCACATTGGTGGGCAGAGGGTGGGGACGCAACACCCAATGATTTTGGTTTGGCCTGCGCACAGGAACTCGAAACAACAATCCTTGCCATGGGCGAGGATCGTGTTGCCGCCTTTATCGCAGAACCCATTCAAGGTGCTGGCGGCGTAATAATCCCACCAGAAACCTACTGGCCTGAAGTTCAACGGATTTGCGACAAATATGAGATCCTGTTGATCGCAGACGAGGTAATCTGTGGCTTTGGCCGCACAGGGAACTGGTTTGGGTCAGAGACAGTAAACATTCGTCCAGACATCATGACCATCGCGAAAGGTCTTAGTTCTGGCTATCAACCCATCGGGGGCTCAATCGTTTCTGATGAAATCGCTACAGTGATCAATTCTGGCGAATTCAATCACGGCTATACGTATTCCGGCCACCCTGTCGCGGCCGCTGTGGCGCTCGAAAACCTGCGCATTCTGCAAGAAGAAAACGTTCTCGATCACGTCCGTGATGTGGCTGCTCCTGCCCTTGCCGAAATGTGGAATGGTCTGGGCGATCACCCGTTGGTTGGTGAAACAAAAATAATTGGCATGATGGGATCACTTGCCCTTACACCAAACAAAGAAACACGCGCCAAGTTTGCAGCTGACGCTGGAACGGCAGGCTACATGTGCCGCGAACGCAGCTTTGCCAATAACCTGATTATGCGCCACGTTTATGACCGCCTGATCATCTCACCACCACTCGTGATCACTCCGGAAGAGATCAAGTTGATGGGCCAGCGTGCACGCCTAGCACTAGACGAGGCCTACGTGCAGATGAAGGACTTGGACCTTCTGAAAGAAGCGTCCTAGTTAACTCTATTTGGTGGCGAATATAGGGGATACGCCACCAAATACCTCTGCTGCCCCATCCTCAGAAATCCGAATACTCTGACCTATTCCCACATTGGCACCTGAAACACTCAAAGTTGGGCAGACATGAAACGTCATATTTGGCTCTAAAACTGCTTCGCTATCGGCATTCAATGAAATCACATCATCTTCCATGCTTGGGGGATAGGCTACGCCAATCAGCCCGCCAAACCCGTTACCTATATCGTCGCCGTGTCCCAATGGACCCGCCAAGGCTTTAACGACGTCGCTAACCTTACTTCCAGCTGTTGCAGCAGAAATTCCAGCGTCCAAACTTTCGATCAAAGCAGCTTCGGCGCGACGCTTTTCATCGGACACTTCACCAAGAAAAATGGTTCGGCAAAGCGGCGCATGATAGCGACGATAGCATCCCGAGAAGGCGAAGGTCATGTCCTCACCAGCAACCAACGGACTACCACTCCACGTTAGCAAGCCCGCAGCTGGGTCAGAACCTGACGGCAACATCGGTGGCATTGCGGGGTAATCTCCCCACGCATCATCTACACCTTGCATCGCATCACGATAGGCCAATGCAACCAACTGGTTCTTGGCCATACCAACATCTGCGTGCTTCATAACACCCTCCATAACCTTATCGGAAATGGCCGCTGCTATACGCATAAACTCAATCTCGGGTGCAGATTTGATAGCGCGCTGAAGGTTCATCATTCCTGTTGCGTCAGCAAAACCGACATCAGGAAGAACCTGCAAAAGAACTGAAAACCCTTTGGCAGAGAAATGTTGACTGTCCATTTCAATACCAAGGTTTTGAACACCCAACCCACTAATGTGGCGCGCTAGGTCCTCAATCGGATGGCGCTCCATCGAGCTCACAAGATCGCTTTCATAGCCGATCACACACCCCTCTGGCATCCAGACGGTGTGCATTGCCCCTTGCGTATCTTGCTGACGCCCCCACCATATTGGGTCTGCATCTTGCAGAATAATAGCACCCTGATGATGGTTGAACGTCCAGGCATCATATCCAGTCAGCCACTGCATATTTGCGGGATCACTTACAAACAAAGCATCCAATCCCGCAAGCGCCATCGCCATACGGGTCATCAAAAGGCGGCGATCATATTCCGCCTGATCAAAGGGCAATCGTTTGCTGGTCATACATGGATCCTTTTGCGCCCAAAATGCGGCCTCAACAGGTTAGGCGCAATAGGAAACCCATCAGAACCAGCGCCCAATCGCAGTTAACCGAAACGATCCACCTGTTGCACTGACATGTGCGAATGCCACAGCGCTAGAAACGGATGTGGTCGCTTGCCCTGCACTAACCCATAGGTTGGCCACATCACTCACAGCCCCACCTGAAACAACTGGCGGTGCGATAAACTCACTGGGGAATGTCCACGTTTGGGTTGCCGATTTAAAAGCAGCTCCAACAACAATGTTGGTGTCAGCAGAAATCACGTTCGAAGTGCAAATCATTGTCCCATCCGCAAACCGCGTGAAGTCTCCGTCCACCGAACTGCCTCGTTCAATGATCGCGCCTCTTGGGCTGCCCCCAACTTCGCTTACACCACCAATGATATTGCCAGGGCAGTAACCATAATCAGCACGCATCAATCGACCTGCCGTTGTATCAGCTGGCCCCGATTGAACAGACGCACCCGACACACTCCCACTTACGGAATCAAAACTAATGGCTTCTTGCCACGAAGATCCATCGGGGCTGATTTTCAGCGACCAGCTGTTTGATCCGTTCAGACCCATTTCCGCATGCCCAGACCAATTTGTCTGAAATAACAGGCTCGCGGTATCAGCTGTTGATGCCTTGTTGACCTTGATTTGATGGCCCGCCCCTTCGTGCGGATACAACGAAGCTGGTGCACTGATGCTCAGCCGATTGGTTGCGTCAGCCGTCGAGTTTATTCCAACATTTTGAAGGTTCGCCAATTCAGTATGCGGAGGAAGCTCAACCCAACCCACACCGTCGAAATGCAAATACCTGCCACCTGATTGGTCAAACGCCAACCAACCAACTTGGGCGGTTACAAATAGCCACACATTGCCGTCAAACAACGCAAGGGCCCCATCATGGGTTTCCCATGCATCAATGCCCCCATTGGGCACCAAATACCTGTCACCCCTTTGCGCAAATGGTGGTCTCGTCAAAGTGCTATCCAAAACGCACAACTGAGTGACGGTATCTAGGACATTGAGCGCTTCATTGTGTGTCACATGCTTTTGCGCTTGTGATGGCTGCATCATGGGCAGACCAAGATTCGGCAGTGTTTGAGACATGGGGACCCCTAAATGTTCCATGAGAATGCAATATTTCAGGGAATTTGACGGGTTTTCTTGAACAAATACTTACAGGATCGACTGTTCAATTCAGAAATTGTTAAGCATTGTTCTGTCGAAGGCATGTGAAACAGGCGAATAGCAAAATATTTCGAATGAAACTGCCATTTCCATATATATTAGGTTGCAAATTTTGAACTCACTGGTTCTACTCTTCATTAATACACGCGAAAAATCGCGGGAGAAACCAGGGAGCCACATTTGGCCGATACTGCAAAAAACGATGCGTTCGTTGAATTTGAACGCGTTCAGAAAAGCTATGACGGTGTTAATCTAGTCGTCAAAGATTTGAACCTTTCCATGCCACGTGGCGAATTCCTAACGATGCTTGGCCCATCAGGATCTGGCAAGACCACTTGCCTCATGATGCTTGCGGGTTTCGAGACAGCAACACACGGCGACATTCGCCTTGGTGGCACCTCGATAAACAACATCCCACCGCACAAACGTGGCATTGGCATGGTGTTCCAAAACTACGCATTGTTCCCGCACATGACTGTTGCTGAAAACCTTGCCTTCCCGTTGGAAGTTCGCAAGATCGGCAAATCTGAGCGTGAAGAAAAAGTCATGCGCGCATTGGGTATGGTTCAGATGCAAGATTTCGCAGGCCGCCGCCCTTCTCAACTTTCTGGTGGTCAACAACAACGCATCGCTTTGTCGCGCGCATTGGTGTTTGAACCCGAACTGGTTTTGATGGACGAGCCACTTGGCGCATTGGACAAACAGCTGCGCGAAACGCTGCAGTTTGAAATTACCAACTTGGCACACGAACTAGGTATTACGACTGTTTACGTAACGCACGACCAAACTGAAGCGCTGACAATGTCAGACCGCGTAGCGGTGTTTGAAAACGGCCGCATTCAACAACTGGCTCCGCCAGACAAATTGTACGAAGAGCCAGAGAACAGCTTTGTTGCGCAGTTCATCGGCGAAAATAACACCCTCGAAGGTGTCATTAAAGAAATCAAAGGTGGCGTTGCGCTAGTTCAGCTCGACAATGGTGACTTGATCGACGCCAAGCCCATCAATGTAACTGAGGCTGGCCAGCGCACACGCGTTTCTATCCGCCCAGAGCGGGTTGAAATGGACAAGTCACGTCTGTCGCCAGACGCACACACACTGAAAGCTGAAGTGCTAGAATTCATTTATATGGGTGACATCTTCCGCACACGCCTTCGGGTTGCTGGGAATGACGACTTCGTAATCAAAACACGCAACGCACCAGATCAGGTGCGCTTGCAGCCGGGCCAGATGATCGACATCGGTTGGTTGGCAGAGGATTGCCGCGCGCTAGACGCGTAGCGGTATAATACATCGCGCAGCGTAGTGTCTGCGCGATGAAATTAGGCTGGGAAAACAAACCCGTACCCAGCCTTAATACAAATCGGGCTCAACTGGGAGACTACTATGACACTCACCAAACTACTAACAGCTACTACAGCCCTTACTTTGGTCGCTGGCGTTGCTGCCGCTGAAGAAATGACAATCGTATCTTGGGGCGGTGCTTACACTGCTTCACAAAAAGGTGCGTATCACGACCCGTATTCTGCGAATACTGGCGTTACGATCATCAACGATGACTCTTCCGCTGAAGCCGTAGCTAAATTGCGCGCGATGTCAGAAGCTGGCAACGTAACTTGGGACGTTGTTGATGTTGTTGCCGCTGATGCGATCCGTCTTTGCGACGAAGGCCTTGCGCTTGAAATCGATGCGGACACAATGCTTGCAGACGCTCCAGACGGCACAAAAGCTTCTGAAGATTTTGGTGACCTGTTGGTTTCTGACTGCTTCATTCCGCAAATCGTCTATTCAACAACATTCGGTTACCGCACTGACCTAGTTGGCGATACTGCACCAACTACTGTTTGCGCAGTATTCGACACAGAAGCATACCCAGGTAAGCGTTCACTAGAAAAACGCCCAATCAACAACATGGAATGGGCTCTTCTTTGTGACGGCGTTGCAAAAGGCGCAGTTTATGACGTTTTGGCGACTGAAGAAGGTCAACAGCAAGCTCTTGATAAACTAGCAACAATCAAAGACGACGTTATCTGGTGGTCTGCTGGTGCTGACACTCCACAGCTTTTGGCTGATGGCGAAGTTGTCATGGGTTCCACATACAACGGCCGTTTGTTCGCAGCGATCGAAGAGCAAAAGCAGCCAATCGGCATGCTATGGGACGCACAAGTATTTGACCTTGATGGTTGGATCATTCCAGCAGGCCTAAGCGACGAGCGTAAAGCACGTGCACTTGATTACATCATGTTCGCGACTGATACACAGCGTCTAGCTGACCAAGCACAGTACATCTCTTACGGTCCTGCGCGTAAATCTTCTGCACCACTTGTTGGTAAGCACAAGACATTGGGCATCGACATGGCACCACACATGCCAACTGACCCAAACAACGCAAAGAACACGTTCTTGTATAACTACGAGTTCTGGGCTGATTACCGTGATGACATCGACGCAAAATTCCAAGCGTGGTTGGCTAAGTAAGCCAGAAAGGCGGGGTTAAACCCACCTAATGTTGCACAATTCGGCGGGGGCGATTTAGCCCCCGTCACTCCTTTACTGAAAGACTAAAGATGAGCGATAGCACTGCAAATGGCCTAGTATTGGCCGCTGATGGCACGCCCCTAAAACGAAGCCTCTCGCGCGCCATGCGCCGCCAGAAAATGCGGGCTTTCATGCTGGTTGCGCCATTGTTGATCTTTGTTCTTTTGACATTCATCTACCCAATCGGTGTGATGCTTTCACGTTCGGTTCAAAACGACATCGTTCCGGAAACTTTGCCAGAGACAGTGCGTGTTCTGGGCGCATGGGATGCTTCAAGCGGTGAGCTGCCTGACGAAGCAGTTTATGCAGCCTTCACACGTGACATGTCCGTTGCGATCGCAGCCAAGAAACACACACGCCTAGGTTCGCGCTTGAACTACGAAAAGACCGGTTTTTCTTCTATGTTCCGCCAGTCTGGCCGTAAGATGAAAAAACTTGATCCGGTGGCAGATGCCCCTTTTAAGGACAAGCTGATCAAAATCCACAAAGGTTGGGGTGATGTTGAGACGTGGAAAACGCTTCAGACTTATTCAGGCCTATATACATCGGGTTATTTCCTAAACGCAGTTGATGCGCGCATGACCCCCGAGGGCATGGCGTGGCAGCCTGAAGACAAGCAGATCCTGCTCAAGTTGTTTGGCCGTACATTGGTCATGTCATTGATCATCACAGGTTCCTGTATCCTGCTAGGCTATCCAATCGCGTGGCTTCTAGCGAACGTATCACCGCGCAATGCCAACCTGTTGTTGATCCTTGTTCTTCTGCCATTCTGGACCTCTTTGTTGGTGCGAACATCAGCATGGAAAGTGATGCTGCAACAGAATGGTGTGATCAACGAAGTACTTGTTTGGATCGGGCTGGTGCCCGATGGGGATCGGCTGATCCTGATCAACAACGAATTCGGTACGATTGTCGCTATGACGCACATCTTGCTGCCGTTCATGATCTTGCCGATGTACTCCGTGATGCAGACCATACCACCTGTCTACTTGCGCGCTGCTAAATCTATGGGCGCAACGAATTGGACAGCGTTCTGGCGCGTTTACTTCCCACAATCCATCCCTGGAATTGGGGCGGGATCTATCCTCGTGTTCATTCTATCGATTGGCTATTACATCACTCCGGAAATCGTTGGTGGGACCAAAGGTGTCTTCATCTCCAACCGGATCGCATACCACATTTCGTCATCGCTCAACTGGGGTCTGGCTGCTGCACTTGGCACCATTCTACTGATCGTCGTTCTAGCGCTATACTGGGCCTA
>DLQI01000051.1:11917-25265 GCA_002478745.1 Rhodobacteraceae bacterium UBA7436
CAACACCGATTTCACGTAAACCACTGTCCTTCGTTCTGCCAACCGCAGGCGGGATCGGCGCGTTCCTTGGATTATTCCTTGGAACGGGCAATGGCTCTGGCCTAATTGGCATGCTTTTGGGCGCGGCTGTTATCGCTGCAATGGCATATGGTTTTATCGTCGATCTCCAAAATGAAAAGCTGGCAAAATGGATTTCGATCATTGGCTTTGGTATCGTCGGTTATATGTTTGGCGGGATTATCCTGACAATCGTGGCCAGCCTTGTCGGCATGTTTTATCACTGGTTGATCTATTGGTTATACGAGGGTCGCTACCGCGCCAAATTGTTACCATACCTCACCGCTGGTCAGGTTCTTTGGCACTATGGTTTCCGTTGCATCGCAGCGCTGATCTTTATTTTCCTGATCACACCAATCCTTGTGATCATCCCACTTAGCTTTAACGCGCAAGACTTCTTTACTTATACGCCAGGCATGTTGCGTCTGGACCCTGATGCGTATTCTTTGAAGCACTATCAGGACTTTTTTACCAACAACGAATGGCAACGTTCCTTGAAAAACTCACTGACCATCGCACCGATTGCAACGGTCATCTCAGTTTCGCTTGGAACCCTTGCTGCGGTGGGCCTATCCCAAAGCCATATGCCGTTCAAAGGCACGATCATGGCGATCCTGATTTCACCAATGATTGTTCCGTTGATCATCTCAGCAACTGGTATGTTTTTCTTTTACTCCCAACTTGGGCAGTTCATGGAAAATTCCTTGGGGATGGATAAGAACTTAGTCGGCTATATCAAGGTTATCTTGGCGCACGCCGTTCTCGGTATTCCATTCGTCATCATCACAGTAACTGCAACGCTAGTTGGCTTTGACCAATCGCTAACACGTGCGGCCGCTAACATGGGTGCAAACCCAATGACCACGTTCTTCCGCATTCAAATGCCACTGATCTTGCCAGGTGTTATCTCTGGTGGCCTATTCGCTTTCATCACATCGTTTGATGAAGTTGTTGTCGTGCTGTTCATTGGATCAGCTGGCCAAAAGACATTGCCATGGCAAATGTTCACCGGCTTGCGCGAGCAGATCAGCCCAACAATCCTAGCGGTCGCAACGATCCTAGTGGTTGTTTCGATCGGCTTGCTGACCGTGGTTGAGTTGTTGCGTCGCCGGTCCGAGCGTTTACGCGGCATGAGCCCTGCATAGGGTTTAGAGGGGGCCAACCCCCCGCTGCCATAGGGCAGAGTTCCCCGGAATTTATTTGGTAAGATGAAGCCCCGCGTTTACAATATGTAAGCGCGGGGCTTTTTTTGATTAGCGTAGTTTTTTGAGCAACCCCAAGGATGCATAGCCATCAGGGCGCAGGCTTTTGCTAAGCTGGAACGCACGAACGGCGTTGATCGTTTTGGGACCAATCAGGCCATCAACACCTTCGGTATCAAACCCTTGTGCAGTTAAGCGGCGTTGCATCTCTTGACGCTCCACAAACGTCAGGGCGCGGTCCCATGTAGGCCAACCTGATTTAATCGCAGGAGCGCCCTGTAGGCGATCACTTAGATGCCCGACACCAATCACGTAGGCATCCGCAGTATTATACTTTTCGATAACACTAAAGTTATCAAAAATCAGAAAGGCTGCCCCATCCGCACCTGCCGGCAAAAGCACTGCAGCAGGGCCGTGGTTGGAAACAGAACCATTCACACCCTTCACCCCAAGCTTGCCCCAATCTGAGGGGCGTTTCGTGATGGCGCGATTGGCGAGGGTGTAATCGAAACCGTTAGGGATCGATACTTCAACACCCCAAGGCTGCCCTGTCTTCCATCCAAACTTCCTCAAGTAAGCTGCCGTGGAGGCCAACGCGTCCGTCGGGTCATCCGACCAAATATCACGTTTGCCGTCGCCGGTGAAATCAACCGCATACTCTAAGAAAGATGTCGGAATAAACTGAGTATGGCCCATGGCACCGGCCCAACTACCCGTCATGTTCGCAGGTGTCGTGTCGCCGTTTTGAATGATCTTTAGCGCTGCAATAAGTTGTTCTTCAAAGAACGCACCTCGTCGCCCATCGTAAGCAAGTGTCGCGAGCGATTGGATGACATCATTGTTGCCGCGAAAGCTGCCATAGGCACTTTCCAATCCCCATATTGCGGCAACAACCTCTTTGTCTACACCGTACTTTCGTTCAATCGCGCTCAACGTCTTTTGATGTTTCGCAAGCGCGGCCTTACCGTTCGAAATACGTGTGTCGGAAACTGCGGTTTTCAGATAGTCCCAAATCGTCTTGGTAAATTCAGATTGATTGCGATCACGTTCAATAATGTCTGTATCATAGCGTATGCCAGCCAACGCAGCTTCCAGAACACGCTGATCAAGACCTGCCTCAGCAGCGCGTTTCTTGAAGCCGCGCAGCCAGCGTTTTAGGCCACCATCTGACGCAACTTGGATCGGCGCAACATCGGATTGATTGAGGATCACAAGATCCGTTAAAGGCGTCGATGGTGCTGTTGCTTGAAACGAAACTGTTTGAACCACATCGTTCCCAACAGAACTAAGAGTCGGGCCCATGATACCACCAGCAGAGAGCTGGCTAGAGCTAACAATGCCAACCGCCACAAAAAAGAGACCTTGAATTTTCATAAATACGCCCCGCAAATTTATCGATTGTTTCGAGCCTAGCAACAAACAACCCACTGCGGAAGCAATCAATCCAATGGCTTGCGATCTGCCGCCGATTGTCCACCGGCCTCACGGATAAGGTCAAGATGTTCTCGCAACAACGCGACGCGATGGGGACGGAAACTTTGATCCGTGACATCTAACGTCAGCATCCGATCAAGTCGGAACACCCGCAAATCCTGACGCAAGAGGCACCAGGCCAAAAGGCAATTGCTGAAGTCCATGAAAACAATGCCCAAGGGTTTTGCACTACGCGTCGTCGCTTGCCCACTGTTATCGACATAATCAAACCGCACACATTTCTCATCCCACGTTGCCCCTCGCAAGATGGAGACATCAATGACAGGTGGCGTTGGTTTGCGAAAACGTCGTGCATCCAGAACGGCATGTTTAAGGCGGTGTGCCTGACGTTCAGGAACGCGCGACTGAATTTTTCCAAGGGCGGATTTCGCAGCTTTAGACAACGCGGGATCACCGACAACCATTACGTTTCGAAGACCCAAAACCAGCGCTTCCAATTCGTCGTTTTCAAATCCTAGTGGCGGCAGTGATGCATCCTCAATCAGGGTAAAGCCAAATCCAGCCTCCCCATCGATGACCGCGCCTAAACTGCGGAGTGTATCGATATCACGATAGATCGTGCGCACTGACTTGCCCAAGTCATCAGAGAGCTGGGCAGCCGTTATTGGCGGCGACAAACGCCGCAAACTTTGCATCATTTGGAACAGGCGATGAGTGCGTGACATAATTTTACTATCATAGATCGTACTGACATTAATTGACAACAGAGACCCCTAGATCAAAACCATCTGATAAAGGAATTTCAAATGATCACTCTCGTCGCGTTTCCCGCCATGTTTGGCACCCGCAGTTCAAGTCCGTTTTCGATCAAAGCAGAATACCTGCTAAATATCGCGGGCGTATCTTGGACCAGACGAGATGAAGGCGACCCACGCAAATGGCCAAAGGGCAAGTTGCCCGCCATTGTTATCGATGCCCGCGTTGTTGGTGGGAGCGATGGTATCCAGCAGTACCTGGAGGACCAAGGTCACGATCTACACAAAGGGCTGTCTGAGTTCGACAAAGCCAGCGCACATACGTTTATCCGTATGGCCGAGGAACACATGTACTTTCATTTGGTGCTGGACCGTTGGGGTAATAATGACGTTTGGCCAACCATTCGCGATGCATATTTCGCGACCATTCTCAAACTACCGCGCTTACTTGTAACGCGTGGTTTACGATCCAAACTGATGGCAGGCATGATGGCGCAAGGCCTAGGTCGCCTAACGCCAGCTGAGCGGATGGAACGCTTGGAACATGATCTAATCGCGATTAAAGCAGCTCTGACACAGAGTAACTACCTATTCGGTGAAACACCTTGCGCAGCAGATGCGAGCGTTGCCGCGGTGCTTGCAACGATGCGCGCGACGCCCGTTGAAACGATACTATCGCGGCGCATTACCAGTGATCAGGTGCTGTCTTCTTATATCGATCGCGTCGACGCGGCCCTTGGTTAGGGCCGCGAACGATTCACTTTACGCTTCATCTTGGCGCTTTTGTGTTTGGCTTGCCCCGCTTTGCGGCGTGGTGAGCGACCCGCAGGGGATGAACGTCCACCGCGTGGAACCTCTTTGCCCTCAACTGTCAGCAACTCTAGTGCAACGCCACCAGTGATCGGCGCGGCCTCTGTTAACTTTGCGGTGACCTGTTGACCAATGCGGTAAGTAAGTCCCGTATCTGCACCCATCAACGTTCCGGCTTCGCGATCAAAGTGGAAGTATTCACCACCCAATGAGCGGATTGGGACCAAACCATCGGCACCAGAATCATCAAGCTTGATGAACATCCCGAACTTCGCGATCCCGTTGATGCGGCCAGTGAACTCTTCGCCCACACGCTCGGACAAATAGCTCGCTAAGTAGCGATCTGTCGTATCCCGCTCCGCCATCATAGAACGGCGTTCAGTGTCGGAAATATGGGTCGCTGTTTGCTCTAGCTCGTCCACATCCGCAGGCGTCAAACCATCGTCACCCCAACCATGTGACGTGACCAATGCACGGTGCACGATCAAATCAGAGTAACGGCGAATAGGTGACGTAAAGTGCGCATAACTTTTTAGCGCGAGGCCGAAGTGACCAAAGTTGGTCGGGCTATAATAGGCCTGCGTCATGCAACGCAAAGTCGTCAAGTTGATCAACTCTTCATCATCCGTGCCAGCAGCTTGTGCAAGCAAGCGGTTTAAATGCGACGTCTGCAAAACTTGACCACGGGCAAGGTTTAGGCCTGTCGCACTGGCGGTCTCACGTAGGGCATTCAACTTCTCTGTTGATGGCTCTTCGTGAACGCGGAAAAGTTGCGCAGTTTTCTTAGCGATCAGCGTTTCAGCCGCAGCTACGTTGGCCAGCACCATCAGCTCTTCGATCAACTTGTGCGCGTCTAGACGATCCTTGAAATTCACGGATTGTACAGTTCCGTCATCACCCAAAACAATCTGGCGTTCTGGGAGGTTCAGCTCAAGCGGCTGACGCAATTGGCGGGCCTCAACAAGCGCTGCATAAGCTGCGTAAAGCGGCTTAATAACAGGCTCTAACAGGGCCGCAGTGCGTTCATTCGGGTTGCCATCCATCGCCTCTTGGACTTCTTCATAATGAAGGGACGCAGGTGACCGCATAAGGCCGCGTACGAATTCGTGGCTTAGCTTTTGACCATGGGCATCAAGCTTCATACGCACTGCGATACAAGCGCGCGGAACACCTTCGTGCAAGCTGCACAAGTCGCCAGACAAGCGATCAGGCAACATAGGCACAACGCGGTCAGGGAAATAAGTAGAGTTCCCGCGCTTGCGCGCTTCGCGATCCAGTGCAGAACCCGGCGTCACGTAAGCTGCAACATCAGCGATAGCGACCCATACGATATGGCCGCCTTCGTTTTCTGGATCGTCATCAAGGTGCGCATAACATGCATCATCGTGGTCACGCGCATCAGACGGATCAATCGTGACCAACGCCATTTCACGCAGGTCTGTGCGGCCATCCAATTCCATCGGTGTATGCGCGTCGGCCTCGGCCACCACGTCATCAGGGAAATCATCAGGGATGTTGTGCTGGTGAATCGCAATCAGTGACACCGCCTTTGGTGCCGATGGATCGCCAAGGCGTTCAACAATGCGTGCCTGCGGACGGCCCATGCGGCCCTTTGGACCGGACTGTTCTGCTTCAACCAATTCACCGTCTTTGGCACCGTTCATAGAACCCGCGCCAACCAGCCATTCATCGCTTTGGCCTTTGTCGATCGGAACAATACGGCCGCCTTCGGCACCTTTGCGAAAGACACCCAAAACGCGCTGTGGATTTGTACCAACGCGGCGAATCATGCGACCCTCATAGGCGTGTGTATCGCCCTCAACAGCAGTTAGGCGTGCAAGAATTCGATCCCCTTCGCCCAGCGCTGGTTCAGATGCTTTGGTCACCAGCAGAACAACAGGTTCCGCACCAGTGCCGTGCCACTCCATCGGTTTGGCGTACAGATCACCGTCTGTACCCACACCCGTCACTTGCAATACGCTGACAGGGGGCAAACGATCTGGGTCGTTATAGGATTTCTGACGCTTCTCAAGATGCCCTTCGGCTTCGAGTTCTTTGAGCAAGCGTTTCAAGTCGATACGTGCAGCCCCTTTGATCCCAAAGGCCTTCGCGATATCGCGTTTGGCAGTCAGCGTTGGATTGGATGTGATCCAATCAAGAATTTCGGGCTTTGTAGGGATACGGCTCATGGTGCCCGAATAGCACGCTAATGCGCCAACGTCATCGCAAATCGTCTACGGTGTCTATGTCTTGCAATTCATCGATCAAAGCGACCCTTAGCGCACCAAGGCTGGCACGCGTATCATCAAGTGCATGTTCGGTTGACCAACGTACATCTTGGAACAATTTTGGAGACATTGGATTGGATCGCTTCAACCCAACCAACCAAAACCCCCCGTCAGGGGCAGGACCAAAAACGGCATCAGATGTGCCCAACGCTGCAAAAGCGCGCGCAATTTGAACAGGGCCAATGTCCGGAATGTCGGCACCGATTACGCATACTGGCCCAACAGGTATAGCCTGCATAACCCGAGCCATACGGTCCCCCAAATCTCCCTGCCTTTGTGCAATGCGTTCAAAATGCGCAGGCCAAACACGACTAAGCATTCCAGCACGATCAGGCGCGACAGCCAAAACAACGTTCCAACGTGGATCATCAATGCGGCGCAGCAGACGTTTCACCTGATGACGGAACCACCACGCCGAAGCCGTAAGACCAATATCTTTGCCAAGGCGTGTCTTCACTCGCCCAGCGCGCGGTTCTTTGACCATAACAATCAAAGTAGGACGGATCATAAATCCAGTTCCATGTCACGATGCTCGATCTCAGCATCCAAAAAGATCGGACCATAGGCGCGGTATCCAAGTTTCTCATAGAACGGAATCGCGTACATTTGTGCCCCTAACATAGACCTTTTTACGCCTTCTTGAGTTTTGCAAACCTCAATGGTCTTGCGCATCAAAGCAGCACCAAGGCCGGTCCCACGCTGATCTTTAAGCACACAAACGCGCCCGATCTTTGCCGTATCACCTTTGATCAAAACCCGTGCCGTTGCTTTTGGAACACCATCAACTGTCGCCAAAACATGTATCGAAACAGGGTCTAGATCATCGATCTCTTCTTCCTCAGAAACGCCCTGTTCCCCAATAAAAACCGTGCGACGCAAATCACGACAGGCTTCGATGTCGTCGGTTTGATGGATCTCGATGCTCATGCAAAATAGTCCCGCAGGATGCGGCCATAGATCGATTTCAGCTGGTGAATATGCGCGACTTTCACATGCTCATCGACTTGATGCATCGACTGCCCTACCAGTCCGAATTCGACGACAGGGCAATGGTTCTTGATAAACCGCGCATCAGACGTGCCCCCTGTGGTACTTAGCTCTGGAACAATATTGGTTTCCGCTTGAACAGCAACGCTGACCAAGTTCGACAACTCACCCGGAGCGGTTACAAAACTCTCACCTGAAATCTTGATCCTCAGATCAATCTCTACCCCAAACTCTGCGATAATTTTATCCGCCTCACCTTGCAGCCAAGCACTTAGGCTTGCACCGGAATGGGTGTCATTAAAGCGAATATTTGCCGCAGCAGAACAATCCGCGGGAATCACATTGGTCGCTGGATTGCCTGTATCAACGGTGACAATAGCCAACGTAGACGCATCAAAATGATCAGTACCTGTGTCCAGCTCATGCGAGGCCAAACGATCCATTAGGCGCATCATCGCAGGAAGCGGATTGTTTGCACGGTGTGGATAAGCCGCGTGCCCCTGTTTACCCGTGAGCTTAAAGAAGGCTGTCAGCGATCCGCGACGTCCGATCTTAATCATATCGCCCATCTCATTTGGGCACGTTGGCTCACCAACCAAGCAAACGGACATCGCCTCGTTATTGTTATCCATATGCTCCAGCAACGCTGTGGTACCATCGATAGCATCTGCTTCTTCGTCGCCAGTGATGGCAATGATCAGCGCACCATTGGGTGGCGTTTCTTTGACAAAATCAACCGCGGCAGCAGCAAACGCAGCAACGCCGGATTTCATGTCAGTGGTACCGCGCCCATACATGATGCCATCTTTGATTTCCGCACCAAATGGGGGCATGGTCCATGCCGCCTCATCGCCAAGCGGAACCACATCAGTGTGACCATTAAAACCAAAGGTACGCGCGTGCCCTTTTTCACCCCAACGAGCGAACAAATTCCGTATTCCACCGCGGTCTGCCCAGCTGAGTTCAAAGCCCGCATCGCCCAATAGGTTCGCAAGTATGTCTAACGCACCCGCGTCAGCCGGTGTGATGGACGGGCAGCGTACTAAATCTGCTGTGAGTTCGGCGGGATCTATACCAGACATAGTGTTTCCTATGGTTTTCATCAAAGTTGCTTATAGGCATGTGGCGAAAATGGCGCGATGCCAAGTCCCTTCTGACGTAATTCATTAACAAAACGTAAAAACTCCTGCTATGCTAACGACAATAATATGACCCGAGGCAAGGCACTTAGCAGTATAAGCCGTCAATGAACGGCGCTCGTACCAACGATGTACGTTATAAAAGCAAAGGATAACCTGTGGGCTGTTGGCGTGTTTTGTCTCCTAAATTGGGCAGAGGCAAAATGGTAGCAGCATCGGAACTTCCGATCGATACAGGCGCGACGGCCGTTGAAATGGCACAGAATATCTTCGGTAGCGGCGTTGTCGTCACTGGAGCTACATTCTCTGGCGATAACGATTCATCAGGCATCTATACAAATGGCGATACAGTTGCGCCCGGCGTCACTCCCGGTGACACGGGCATAATCTTGTCGACTGGCGATGCAGAGGATTTTACCAATTCCTCCGGCCAATCGAACCAATCCAACGGAACATCCACCAACACGAGTGGCGTTAATAACGACGCGCAACTCAACGCCGCGGCAGGTTCTTCCACGCTTGATGCTGCTATTCTAGACATCGACTTTATACCAACCGGCGACGTCATGATTATGAAGTTTGTTTTCTCGTCTGACGAATACCCAGAATATCAAAATTCCGTTTATCAGGATTTTGTTGGCGTTTGGATTAACGGTACACAGGTCAACATGGCTGTTGGCAACGGTGATACCGATCCCGGCAACGTCAATGGCACAAACAACCAAAACCTGTACAACGACAACACCAGCGACCAATTCAACACTGAGATGGATGGCTTTACAGTTACGCTGACGTTGACGATCCCCGTTGTCCATGGCTCGACCAACTCGATCCGCATCGCCATCGCCGACGTTTCGGATAGCAGCTATGACTCGAATCTTTTGATTGCGGGTGACTCTCTGCAAACATCAGTCATCGCGCTTGCAGACAGCACGAATGTCTACCCAAACGGTGCCACCAACCTTGATGTGCTAGCAAATGACACGAACGGCGGCGTGGGAACACTTACGATCACACATCTAAATGGTGTCCCTGTTGTTGTTGGTACGCCTGTCGTTTTGCCGACGGGTCAAACTATCTCTTTGAACGCCGATGGCACGGTGAACATCCTTGGGGATGGGGACAGTGAAAACTTCAACTTCACCTATACCATCGATGACGGCACCAACACGGACATCGGTATCGTCAACGTCAGCTCGATACCAAGTTTCGTAGCAGGTACTTTAATTGCAACTGAATTGGGTCAGCGCAATGTTGAATCGCTCGAATTGGGCGATCTGATCATGACCAAAGATGATGGCCTTCAACCACTGCGCTGGAAAGGTCAGCGCACCGTCGCCGCCGAAGACGACTTTGCACCCATCCGCATTTGCGCCAACACATTCGGTCAACATGATGACTTAATGGTTTCACCCGAACACCGCGTCCTGATCCGCGATAACTTGGCCAAATTGTTGTTCGGTGAACAAGAGGTTTTGGTCTCTGCAAAAGAACTGGTAAATGACCGCTCTGTCACACGATGTGTTGGCGGGGAAGTGACCTATGTCCATCTCATGTTTGATCGACATCAAGTTGTCTATTCGGCAGGCCTTGCCACCGAGAGCTTTTTACTAGGTCCTCAAACGACAAAGGTGTTTGAACGCAAAGTAATTGACGAAATTTGCACTTTGTTTCCAGAGATCGATCCAGAAACCGGACTTGGATACAGTCCAGCAGCACGCCGTGTGCTCAAGCATTTTGAAGCGCAGTTGTTGCGCAAAGTTCAAGACGTGGCGTAACCTAAAATGACTTGGATCGCATCAACAGACCATAAAAGAGGCACGCTTTAGTCCTAATGGGCTCGGCGTTGACCGCCACGATGCACCACTTGTCGAGCTGTCGAGCAATAGCACTATGACACGCGGCACATTGCTGCTTGAAACCCGTATGTCACCGAATGGAAAACCGCAGGTTCTGTTCGGATATGACCGCGCATTTCCGTGGCACCGGTCATTATCGATTCAGGCCATACCGGGGGGTGGTATTACATTGGTGAACAGCGATCACGGCGAGGTCTGCCATGCCACTTTGCGTTGGCGCGGCACGGGTCGTGCCGATGTGGTGCGCATAACCTTTGCTTGGGATACCGATTTAGGATGGGCGCAACTGTCCCTTGAGCGGCCAGAGGAATCAACGGTCACGTCCGTTCCCATTCACAACTTGAAACCAGTCTATATCCAGGATTTGCGCGATGCGATTCTGAAAAAAGGTGACAGGATCTTTGCAAGTGATGCTGTGTTCGTCGCCTTATCTACCAGCGTTGAACCTGTTGGGCCTATGCCAACATTGACCTTAGGAACCCAAATTCAAACACCTACTGGGCACCGCAGTTTGGACACTTTGGAACGTGGTGACGTGGTTTCCACAGACAGTGGCCGTAACGTTCCAGTCTTACAGCGGATCACCCGAACAGTTCCTGCATTGGGCAGTTTTTCACCGATCCGGTTACGCGCGCCCTATTTTGGACTGCGCCAAGATCTGATTGCTGCACCAGATCAACGGCTCGTCATCCGTGGCAGTGATGTTGAATATCTGTTTGGCCAAGAGGCCGTGTTGGTCCCCGCACGCCATCTCGTAAACGGATTTGCCGCACGATATGAAACCACTGGGCCGACCATAACATATTCGCACCTTTTACTACCAGATCATGAAGCTCTGCTTGCGGCAGGATCACTGGTAGAAAGTCTCTATATCGGGCGTATTAGACGTAAACCAACTGAGTTGAATGCCAGTCTTTTGGCAAAATATGGTCGGAATGATTTACCTGAACATGGTAAACCTGTATTTCCTATCCTAAGAGCTTTTGAAGCGATAACACTCGTTGATCAACGCGCTGCTTAACATGCTTCCTTAAGGTGCACCAAATGTATAAATTTCTTGCCTCGCTCTTTTGCGCGATCTGTTTTTCTGGGCCGCTCATCGCCCAAAGTCTTTCAATCTCAACCGTCACGCGGCCACCTTTCTCGCTTGTACAGGACGACAAAGACGTTGGTTTCTCCATTGAGCTTTGGGAAGCCATTGCGAAAGACTTAGGAACAGATTTTACAATCAAACGGCATGAGAATTTCTCAGACATGTTACAGGCCGTGCAAAACGGTGAATCTGACGCAGCTGTTGCAAACATCTCAATCACGGCCGCGCGCGAAGCCACAATGGATTTCAGCCACCCCATCTTTTCTTCAGGGTTGCGCACGATGATTCCACTGAACCCAGAAACAAATTTCTCAATCTTTAGAACGATCCTATCTTGGGAAATTCTATTGGCCGTCCTTGGTGCCTTTGCAGTGCTCTTGGCGGTTGGCATGTTGATGTGGCGGTTTGAGCGCGATGAACAAGAATATTTTGACAAACCAGCACGACAAGCTTTCTTTCCTGCGTTCTGGTGGGCACTAAATCTTGTCGTAAATGGCGGCTTTGAATAACGCGCACCGCGCAGTACTATGGGCCGCTTCTTTGGCGTGATCCTTGTTGTCACATCACTGTTTGGCGTGTCGATTTTTGTGGCACAAATCACCGCCGCAATGACAGTCAGCGCAATCGAAAGCTCGGTCGCGTCAGTGAATGACCTGTACGGAAAACGTGTTGGAACAATCGAAGGCAGCACTGCAGCAGCGTTCTTGCAAAACCGTGAACTGAATGGCCATGGCTATAATGATCTAGACACAATGCTGAAGGCCTTTGAAAACGGGAGCTTGGACGCCGTGGTCTTCGACTCTCCGATCCTTGCCTATTATGTTCTGACGGATGGTGCGGCATTCGGCCAACTCGCAGGTCCAACATTCCAACACGAAAGCTATGGAATCGCATTGCCTTCGGACAGCAAATGGATTGAACAAATTAATCAATCGATTTTGAAGTTCCGCGAAGATGGAACCTATGCAGAAATCTACCTGAAATGGTTTGGTGAAAATCCGTAAAGGTTAATCGAAGAACGGCGTCATCTGCGCAATAATAACCGAGTTCTCTTCTAAGGCACGTTGCATCAACTCGCGTTCGCCTTCTTCAATCTCATGACCTTCGGCTTCGCGTTCTTCCAGCGTGCCATAACCTGATACGTCCAATGGGGCAGTATCAGCCTGTTTAAGAATCGCGACGGTTTCACGTACGGCTTCGGCTTCATCCACGCCACTGGCAAAACACATCAGTGCAGCACCAGTCGCCTTCTTAGGAAGACCGTCGCCCTCTTTGCGGCCGATCTCGACCAAGAGTGTGTAAACTTTTTGCTTTGACCCAGCCATTGTGCCGATCCTTAGTTGTGTCGTTTTGGACTAACGCATTTATTGCGCAGCGCCCACAAAAAAGGGAAGAGGTATATCACCCCTTCCCCTCTGTAGAATTGAGTGCAGTACTTAGTCGCGCAGCAACTCGTTAATCGATGTTTTCGAACGTGTCTTTGCATCCACCTTCTTAACGATCACGGCGCAATACAAGTGCACACCGTTTTTGGACGGCATGGAACCCGCAACAACAACAGAACCTGCTGGAACTTCACCGTAGAACACTTCGCCTGTATCACGATCGAGAATCTTTGTGGATTGACCGATAAATACGCCCATGCCCAAAACGGAACCTTCGCGCACAATGCAACCTTCAACAACTTCTGAACGCGCGCCAATAAAACAGTTATCTTCGATGAT